>CAVITM010000140.1:3887-5641 GCA_963645455.1 Moraxellaceae bacterium
AGGTCATGACCCGGCCTACCGAGATCACGGCATAGCGCTCATGAAGATAATTGGCCACTGCATTGCCATACCGAAGAGTCAGAAGGCGGGAAAAATTGATGCCCATCAGATAGTCTTCCTTGGCACGCAGATAGGCGCTCTCACCCAAATGATCATATTCTGAGAGATCCTTTGCCTCCCGGATGCCGCGCAAAATCTCTTCCTTGGTCTGGGAATCAATCCAGACCCGGCGACGTTCTTTATTCTTCACGCCTGCCATCTGTTCCACCAGGCGGTAAATGTATTCTCCCTCCCGTCCGGAGTCCGTACAGACATAGATGCAGCTCACATCTGCCCGGTTCAGCAGTCCTGCCACGATCCGGTACTGCTTGGCCGAGGATCCGATCACCTCGTATTTGAACTTCTCCGGCAAAAAAGGCAGCGTCTCCAGTGACCATTTTTTATATTTTGCGTCATAGGCCTCCGGATAGCTCATGGTCACCAGATGTCCGACACACCAGGTCACGATGGCCTCCTCCGACTCCTGATAGCCATCGAAACGCTTCATATTCAGCTCCAGTGCCTTGGCAAACTCCTGAGCCACACTGGGCTTTTCTGCGATATATAAAACTTTTGACATTATACTTCCTTGTAACTAAACTACGGAAACACGCTCTGCGAATTTTCCTCGTTATCGCGAAAAAAATGGAAGATCTTTTATGATCTTCCATTCATTATAAATGAGATTCTATTGAATTACAAACTATTTCTTAGTAATAAATCCCTGGGCTTTTAATGTCTCTGCACAAAGGACTGCACCGCCTGCCGCACCCCGCAGTGTATTGTGGGAAAGTCCCACAAATTTCCAGTCATATACAGTGTCCTCTCTCAAACGTCCGATGCTGACACCCATACCGTTTTCATAGTCTACATCCAGTGTTACCTGGGGACGATTGTCCTCCTCCAGATACTGGATGAAATGCTTGGGTGCACTGGGCAGGCCAAGCTCCTGGGGAATTCCGGAGAACTCACGAAGCTTTGCGATGAGCTGCTCCTTGGTGGGCTTCTTTTTGAATTTTACAAATACAGCTGCGGTATGTCCGTTTAATACCGGCACACGGATGCACTGACAGGTGATTACCGGTGTGGTGGCAGGTACGATCACGCCATCCTTTACCTGGCCCCATACACGAAGGGGCTCCTTTTCACTCTTTTCTTCCTCGCCGCCAATGTAGGGGATAATATTGCCTTCCATCTCCGGCCAGTCCTTAAAGGTCTTTCCTGCTCCGGAAATCGCCTGATAAGTCGTAGCAACTACCTCATAGGGCTCAAATTCCTTCCATGCGGTCAGGGCCGGTGTGTAGCTCTGGATCGAGCAGTTGGGCTTTACTGCGATAAATCCCCGTGTGGTGCCCAAACGCTTTTTCTGTGATTCGATGACTGCAAAATGATCGGCATTGATCTCAGGGATCACCATGGGAACATCCGGTGTCCAGCGGTGTGCGCTGTTGTTGGATACCACGGGAGTCTCAGTCTTGGCATAGGCTTCCTCGATAGCCCGGATCTCGTCCTTTGTCATATCTACCGCACTAAAAACGAAATCTACTTCTGCGGCAACGGCCTCTACTTCGTTGACATTTTTTACGATAATATTCTTGACTGCCTCCGGCATGGGTGTGGTCATCTTCCAGCGTCCGCCCACTGCCTCCTCGTAGGTCTTTCCTGCGCTGCGGGGGCTGGCTGCGATGGTAGTCACCTCAAACCACGGATGATTC
>CAVITM010000141.1:0-5635 GCA_963645455.1 Moraxellaceae bacterium
CTCTAAAATGGAAATGAACCGCTGTCCCACCATACCGGTTCCGCCTAAAATACCTACCCTTAATTTTTCACTCATCGTCTTCTAATCTCCTTTTGATCCGTGGTCACGCGTATTTTGTTTTGCGCCCGCCGTATCTTTTCTTCTATTTGTCCGTCTCTGGCGAACATCTGTGTTTCCTGAATATACTAATACAAACTGCACAAAAAATCAACTACATTTTTATCTAATTTTATAGTCCTCATGGATGGTCCAATCCTCTGCCAGATATGCCTTCTCAATCCCGATGACTTTTTTCATGGCCTCCTGGCCGGGAGCTCCGATGGTCAGCCGCTTGCTGACACAGGTCTCCATGGAGATGGCATCATAAATATCCTGCTCGAATACCGGGCAGATCGTCTTCAGCTCCTCCAGGGATAACTGGTCGATGGCTTTGCCCTGGTCGATGCAGTAAAGTACAAGCTTTCCGATAATTCCGTGGGCATCACGGAAAGGCACGCCGTGATTAACGAGATAGTCTGCCGCATCCGTGGCATTGGTGAAGCCTCCGTTTGCAGACGCATACATCCGGTCCTTGTTAAACTTCATGGTGGAGAGCATTCCATTGAACAGGGCGATGCAGCCCTTGACCGTATCCATGGCATCAAAGGACAGTTCCTTGTCCTCCTGCATATCCTTGTTATAAGCCAGAGGAATCCCCTTCATGGTGGTGAGCAGACTCATGAGGGCGCCATACACACGGCCGGTCTTTCCCCGGACAAGCTCTGCGATATCCGGATTCTTTTTCTGGGGCATAATGGAGCTGCCGGTACTATAGGCATCATCGATCTCCACAAACTGATACTCATTGGAATTCCAGATAATGATCTCTTCGCAGAAACGTGACAGATGCATCATAATAGTAGCGCAGGCTGACAGATATTCAATCAGATAATCCCGATCAGATACACCGTCCATACTGTTTAATGTGGGTCCGTAAAAGCCCATCAGCTCTGCCGTCAGTTCCCGATCCAAGGGATAGGTCGTGCCGGCCAGGGCACCGGAGCCAAGAGGACAGACATTCATGCGAACAAAAATATCATGCAGCCGTCCCCGGTCACGCTTAAACATCTCAAAATAAGCACCCAGATGATGGGACAGCGTGACGGGCTGGGCCTTTTGCAAATGGGTAAAGCCCGGCATGATGGTATCGATATGCTCCTCCATCAGCTTTAAAATCGTCTCTAAAAGCTCCTTTAACAGAGCATCAGTCTCTAATACCTGCTGTCTGGTATACAGACGCATATCCAGTGCCACCTGGTCATTGCGGCTCCGGCCGGTATGGAGCTTTTTGCCCACATCTCCCAGGCGATCGATCAGATTCGCCTCTACAAAGCTGTGAATATCCTCATACTGATCTGTGATCTCCAGCTTGCCACTCTCTACATCTGCACGGATCTCACGCAGGCAGTCTACAATCTGATCCGACTCCTCCTTGGTGAGGATCCCTTGTCTGCCCAGCATGATCACATGGGCAATACTACCCTCGATGTCCTGCTTATAAAACTTCTGGTCGAAACCAATGGACGCATTGAAGTTGTATACCAGCTGATCCGTCTCTTTTGTGAAGCGTCCGCCCCATAATTGTGCCATAATCTGTCATCTCCTTTATTCTTGTCCGTCCCTTCGCTCCCGCAGGGAATATACGCAGCCGCAATAATCCTGCCGGTACATTCCGTATTCCCGGGAAAGCTCCGTGGAACGCTTATATCCATTTTTCTTTTTAAAATCCGAACAAAGATAGGTCACCCCTACCTCTGCGCCGATCCGCTGCCCGATCTCATTGAGCTTGCCGGCATTTTTCAGGGGGCTGATGCTAAGGGTGGTGGTAAAATAGTCAAAGCCCTCTGCCCGGGCCAGTGTTCCCGCCTCTCTCAAGCGAAGCTCGTAGCAGCGAAAACAGCGTTCTCCGCCCTCGGGTAACTGCTCCATGCCCTTTGCCATATCATAAAAACGATCCGTATCATATTCCCCTTCAACAAAATGAATCGGATGCGGGGCGGGAAATCGGCGGATAAACTCCTGCTGCTCACGCACCCGCATCCGGTATTCTTCCTCCGGGTAAATATTGGGATTGTAATAAAAAACCGTGATCAGAAAATACTGTGACAGATATTCCAATACGTAACTGCTGCAGGGCGCACAGCAGCTGTGCAGCAAAAGCGAAGGCACCGCTCCTCTGGCATCCGTCTGCTGTTTGATCTCTTTTAATGTCTGCTCCAGCACTTTCTGATAATTGACCTGATTCAACGAATCACTCCCTCTGCCCTGGCAACCAGACCCATGCGCTGCAGCAGCTCCAAGATAACGATGGCTGCCACATAGATCACAGCAGCCAGAAAAAGCAGCAGCATCTGTGAGAGGCAGATGCCAACGATAATATCAGCCACTACGACACAGGCATGCAGCCAGACAGGATTCTGATCTAAAAGCACGCCGATGGCCACCTGAACGAGAAGCGTCACACATACAGCCACCGGGGCCACCTTCAGGGCAAACATGCCAATCAGAACATATCCCAGCGCCAATACAACAAACAGTCCCAGCAATGCGATGCTCTTCTTTCTGGAATCCCAACCGGCGATGGCTGATACGCTGGCCTGCTCTGCTTTTTTCCGGTCAAATCGCTCTCTGGCTGATGGAACCACAAACTCCTGAATCTCTTCAATCTCATCTGACGCGCCAGTCTCTAACAATTCTTCATCCGGTTTTTCTTTTTTCATTTGTTTTTCACTCATACATTTCAACCCTCCATGCCATATCACTGCCATGCAGCACGGTTCCTTTTTTTGATCCGCAATGATTATATCAATTATTCGAATCAAACACAACAATTTCGAAAAAAACAAGCAACAACAATTTCGAAAAAAACAGTTGCAAAATAAGAGAAGTATCGGTATAATGCTATAGGTAATGTGTTTCGAACACGTCACACAAGCTGGAATGGCGCAGTTGGTAGCGCAACTGATTCGTAATCAGTAGGTCGTCGGTTCAAGTCCGATTTCCAGCTTTTCCTACACCCTATCTGACAGATCAAAAATTTTCCTTTTGTCACCCAATGACAAAGGAGATTTTTATGAGTCAAACAACCAATTTCAGTGATTTTTCCCACGAACTAATCCAGGCACTTAGGCCTATGTTTCCGGAGCACACCACCGTAAACATTCAATCCATTCCCAAAAACAACAACGTTTCTTACGAAGCACTCATTATCCGTGAGCCGGGCACCAATATTTCCCCTACGATTTATCTCGAGGATTATTATTCTCTCTATCTGGACGGCACCTCTATCGATGAACTATGCGAGATCATCTGCGATGTGTTTTTGGAAGTGCGTCTGAACCACCCCATCGATCCATCCTTTTTTACTGATTTTTCCCAGGCGAGGGAACGTATTATTTTTCAGATCGTTGCCTATGAAAAAAATAAAACACGGCTGCAGGAGATGCCCCATCTTCGCTATCTGGATTTTGCCATCATCTTCTGCTGCATGCTTCACATGGAAAATGGGGAATCTGCCACTGTCACCATCAAAAATGAGCATTTGGATCTGTGGGGCACCGACCTGGATACCATCAAGCGTCAGGCCTTTGAGAACACGCCCCGGCTGCTGCCTGCCTACATCCAGCCTGTGATGGATCTGCTAAATGACCTGGCGTCATCCAATTCCAATATCAGCGAGCTGCTGGCATTCCAGAAGGAAGATGCAGATCAGCTGCCGCTATACGTACTCACCAACGAAACCCAGACCGGAGGAGCCGCCTGTATCCTCTATCCCCAGATTCTGTCTGATTTTGCAAAAAGTATCGGGATGGATCTCTACATTCTGCCCAGCAGCATTCATGAAGTGCTCCTGCTTCCGGCTGACCGCATAGACCAGGAGTCTGCCCTCAATGAGCTGGTACAGCAGGTAAATGAAGAACAGCTGCCCATTACCCAGCAGCTGTCCGATCATGTTTATTTTTATTCAAGAGCCTCTGAAAGCATCTGTGCCTGCGTCTAGGATAAGAGCTTATCATAAAGCTCTTCGTATGCATGGGCGGATTTCTTCCAGGAATAATCCAGTCTCATATCACGTCTTGCCACCTCATCCCAATGCATGCGCTGGTCATAGTAAATATGCATCGCATAGTAGATGATTTTGAGCATCTCCGTCGCATTATAGTTGGCAAAGGAAAATCCGCTGCCGCTGTGATCATATTCATTGTAAGGCTGTACCGTGTCCTTCAGACCGCCTGTCTCACGGACGATGGGCAGTGTGCCGTAGCAATAGCTCATCAGCTGACTCAGGCCGCAGGGCTCAAAAAGTGATGGCATAAGCAATGCATCTGCCGATGCATAGATCCGGTGGGCCAGCTGCTCCGAATAGCAGATATTTGCCGACAGCTTGTCCGGATATTTTTCTGCAAAATACCGAAGCATATTTACATACTGCTCCTGTCCGGTTCCCAGAACCACCATCTGAATCCTGGCGTGGCCTAACAGCTCATCCAGCACATAAGCCACCAGATCCAGACCCTTTTGATCCGTCAGTCTCGATACCATGGCCAACATCATGGTATCCGCATCCTCCGGCAGCCCCAGCTCCCGCTGCAGCGCCAGCTTATTTTCACGTTTTCCCTCAACCATATCTGCCACGCCAAAATTGTGAGTCAGATACATATCATGCCCCGGATCATAAGTGGCCATATCCAGACCGTTGATGATACCATAGAGGCTGTCCCTGCGGGCGCATAACAGCCCATCCAGGCTCTCGCCGCCCTCCTGGGTCATAATCTCCAATGCATAGGTGGGACTGACTGTGGTCACCAGGTCCGCATAGGCAATTCCGCCCTTTAAAAAATTAGCCTCACCGTAAGATTCCAGCTTGTCGGGTGTAAAATACTCGTCCGGCAGGCCGGTGAGGTTTTTGATCATGTCGATGGAATAACGGCCCTGGAAACGCAGATTGTGGATGGTTAAGACTGTCTTTGTCTTTTGCAGCTGCGGATAATCCGATGCAAATGCCTTCAAAAATACAGGCACCATGGCCGCCTGCCAGTCATGGCAGTGAATAATATCCGGCACAAAGCCGATCATGGCCGTCGCCGCCAGCACAGCCTTTGAAAAATAGGCAAATTTTTCAATATCCTCATGGAGCTGGTTGTAGGGCTGTGGTCCGGCAAAATAATATTCATTGTCCACAAAATAATAGTGGATACCCATCTCTTCTGTCTCTAAAATCCCTACATACTGATTGCGCCATCCCAGAGACACATAAAAATGTGAATGAAAGCGCAGTCGTTCTTTTAAATGCTCATCCATGCAGGCATATTTGGGCAAAATCACACGAACATCTATGTTTTGTCTATCCAGTGAATGTGCCAGTGAGCCTACCACATCTGCCAGTCCGCCTGTCTTTATAAAAGGAACTGCCTCCGAAGCAACAAATAATATTTTTTTCATCTGAACATGCATCTCCTTTTCTATCTAACGATCTCTATACAGCTTTTGCTCCTATGCAAGAGCGCTGTCAGACCGCCTTAATCTGCTTTGCCAGCTGCTTCATCTCCCGGGCGCTCTCCAGTACCGTATCAGTCACCTCTACACCGCCCAGCAT
>CAVITM010000142.1:0-5594 GCA_963645455.1 Moraxellaceae bacterium
AAAGAGTATTTTCTGCGGTCATGATGAACTTTTCTTAAGTGCCTGCGCCATCGGCGTGGAAGCCAATGCCGTCATCGAGGCTCTGTGTAAAGTGGGTGTGTTCAAGGGCGTCAAAGCAGCTCTTAAGATGCAGGGACTGGACTGCGGCGCCTGCCGCAAGCCCTTCCAGGAGCTTAGTGCTGAGCAACTGACTGATCTGGAGCATGTTTTAAGAGACAACCATTGTGTATAAAAAAGAAAGCTGAGTAACCAGTCTATGCGCTGGTTGTTCGGCTTTTTTCAATAGAAGATGCCGCAATGTTTCCAATATCGAAACAAAGGACTGATGAATAGAATTGATTCCTCCTTGAAGTGAGAATATGATAGAGATAATCGCGATGAAGTCGCGGACAAGGAGGGAAATCATGGATTTTGACAAGGAAAAATATGCAGTAGAGCAGCTGACGTTAAAGGGACAGACCATCAGATTTCGGGCCTTCAGAAATCTGGTATATGTGGAGCATCCGGTGAACCGGGAGTTCCAGCAGATGAATATATTTGTCCCTGAGATTTATTATGAAGGCGGCCAGATCAATGGCTACGGGTTGGAGACCGCACCGGTATTTATGCCCAATTTCGTAGGGGGTTATATGCCGGGACCCTTGTGCGAGCCGGGTTTTCATATGTTTGAAAAGGATGCGCTGAATTCCATCTTCCTGGCGCTGCAGCATGGCTATGTGGTTGCGGCACCAGCCATCAGGGGACGTGTACAAAAGGGAGCAGACGGAACATATAACGGCAAGGCCCCTGCCTGTGTCGTTGATTACAAGGCTGCAGTTCGTTATCTGCACTTTTTTGCAGAAGATTTGCCGGGAGATGAGAGCAAAATTATCACAAATGGTACCAGTGCCGGCGGCGCTCTGTCTGCAATTATGGGATCCACAGGAGATCATCCGGATTATGAACTATATTTACAGGAATTGGGAGCTGCGGATGCATCGGATGCCATTTTCGCAGCATCCTGCTATTGCCCCATTACCAATCTCGATCATGCAGATATGGCCTATGAATGGGAGTTTCTGGGTGTAAATGATTTCCATCGTATGAATATGAAGATGGACGAGGGAGGCAGACCGGCCTTTACACCGGAAGATGGAATGATGGATGAAGGGCAGATCCGGGTCTCAGAAGAGGAAGCTGCACTTTTTCCGGCATATATCAATAGTCTGAATCTAAAAGATCCCGAAGGAAATGCGCTGACTCTGGAAGCGAATGGGGAAGGAACCTTTAAGGAGTATGTAAAGAAGATCGTCATGGCATCTGCCCAGGAAGAACTGGATCATCCGGCTGCTTTTCATGGGGCGCTGCCGCCGGCACCTGTAGAGTCAAAGACCTGGCTTACCATAAAAGACGGGAAAGTGACGGATATGGATTTTGGTGCATATGTCAGGGATATTACCCGTATGAAAACAGCGCCGGCTTTTGATGCGCTGGATCTGGAAAGCCCGGAAAATGATCTGTTTGGAAGTGCAAAGATCAATTGCAGACATTTTACAAAATACAGTCAGGAAAACAGCAAGGCTGCAGCTGAGATGGCAGAGGCATCTGTGATCAAGCTGTTAAATCCTATGTACTATATCGGGGATGATTGCGCTGTCAAAGCAAAGTATTTCCGGATCCGCCATGGGGAATGCGACCGGGATACGTCTCTGGCCATCTCTGCGATACTGTCATTAAAGCTGATGGAAGCCGGCTGTCAGGTAGATTATCACAGTCCGTGGAATATGCCTCATGCAGGGGATTATGATCTGGAAGATACCTTTGCATGGATCGACAGCCTTTGTAAATAGGGAATCTCGTATCTGTTCAGGTGGTTTTGAACAGATACGAAATTTTTATTTTTGAACAAAGGATACAAAGCGTTTCATTTTGGCAGCGTTCTTTTTCTTGCAGGCTGTGCCCACGATCAGCTGCGGCGCATCTGCGAGAGGAACTGCTGCCAGCCCGGAATGCTCGAAGGTGCGGAAATTTTTCAATGGAAAAAGGCTGATAGCCTGGCCCAGGCGGACTGTACTGATAATGGATTCCATCCTGGAAGTTCGAAGAACTCTTGGATGGATATTTGCATTTTCAAATAGGGACTGACACAGCTGATAGATGGAAGTATAGGTGTTCATCAGCACAAAGGATTCCTGTGCAATCTCCTGCAGGGACAGCCTGGCATGGCCGGCCAGAGGATGGGCTTCAGGCAGCATCACAGCCAGCGTATCGTCCGTGACAGGGGAAAAAAGGTAGTCCGGCTGCTGGATCATGGTCTGCCTGGTGATGATAACATCGTAGGTGCCATTTTCCAGACCGGCCAGAAGAGCAGGTTCTTCCACTTCGTCTACGGAAATCTGCAGGTCGGCTCGTTCTTTCATATAAGCCTGAATCGGCCAGGTCAGATCGTACTGGGCCAGGAAAGGCAGCGTGCCGATGGTCAGTTGGGAGGATACACCTGAGACGTAGGGCTTCATTTTATCCAGCGTCTGTCGATAGATCTCTGTCAGCTTTTTTGCTTCCTGATAAAATGTCTGACCGGCAGGAGTCAGGTGGGCAGAGCGCCTGCTTCTGTCATAGAGGTCTACCCCCAGCTCCTGCTCCAGCTTCCGGATCTGCTTCGACAGGGTAGACTGACTGGTATTGACACATTCAGCCCCCTCCAAAAAAGTCTTGCATTCCACAGATGCGATAAAAAATTCTAATTGTTCAAAAGTCATGTCAATCCCTCACTGATTGTTAATAGATTACTGTTATTATACGTGAAATGAAGGAAAGAGGATAGGAAAATTTACGATAGAATACGATAGAAGGGATACTGGTATGAAAAAACGAATTGTTGTAGGAGCTACCGGAGCCAGCGGGCAGATTCTTTTGCAGGAATGCCTGAAATTGATCCGGGAAGACGGTAACTATGAATCCATTTTGATCATGACGGAGAGCGCCAGACTAACGTTAAGCCAGGAGACGGATTTTTCCTGCGAAGAGATAGAAGCTCTGGCGGATCAGGTGCTGGATGTGAATCAAATAGGAGCCGGCCCCGCCAGTGGCTCTTTCAAAACAGAAGGTATGCTGATCGTGCCCTGCAGTATGAAAACCGTTGCCGGTATTTGCAGTGGTTATGCGGATAATCTGCTGCTGCGGGCTGCGGATGTTACTATTAAGGAACAACGGCCGCTGGTACTGGCGGCGAGAGAGACACCTCTTAGCGCCATCCATCTGAAAAATATGGCACAGCTGGCCATGATTCCTGGGGTGCGTATCATTCCGCCCATGATGACCTTTTATCACAGACCTCAAAGTATCGAAGAGATGACCTATCATATAGCAGCCAAACTGGTGGAGCCTTTTGGAATAGAGGCCAGGGAGTACAGACGATGGAATGGATGACAGAAAAAAAGAGAAACGTGGCAGGAACCTGGCTTTCCATTAGCGGAACCCGGATCGGCGGGGATATTTTGCTTTGTGTGCAGGGCGGTGAGCAGCCCCACATCGGATGCGTCGTGCAGACTGTTCCCCGAGCCTCCCTGGCAGATCCCGGCAAAGTCAGCTGTACCTCCTCTGTGTTAAATTTGACAGGCCACAAAGACGAAGCACTCTGCCGTATGGTGGCAGAGCAGGTCTCTATTGAAAATAAGGCTACCGTGGTCTGTACCGGCGGCGTCCATATCGATCATATATCGGAAGCGGAAATAAAAGAGCTGCTGCAGGCTGCCAGGGAGATGGCGGCTGAACTGATTTTTGAATATTGACAATCGCATAAGTGAACTGGAATATTGATGTGAGAAATAAAATATAAGGAGACCAGCTATGTTAATCAAAGTAGAAGCAATCATAAATGAAGAAGAATTGTAAAATTAACAGCAACGTTAAACCTAAGTGGGCGGGAAATGTTTCTAATATCGAAACAAACGCTGCATGAATAGAATTGATTCCTCTTCGTAGTGGGAATATGATATAGACAACCATGATGGAGTCACAGATCAGGATATCAGAAGAGGATAGGATAATGGAAAATAAAATCAAGGATTTACGATCTGCACTGGAGCTTTTGAAAGGGATGCCCGGGCAGCTGATGGAAACGGATGTGGAAGTTGACCCTATGGCAGAGCTGGCGGGAGTATACCGCTATGTTGGCGCCGGCGGTACGGTGGAAAGACCTACCAAAGAGGGCCCTGCTATGATTTTTAATAACGTGAAAGGCCATCCGGATGCGAAAATCGCGATAGGAGTGCTGGCAAGCAGAAAAAGGGTAGCAGCTTTACTGGAATGCGAACCGGAAGATCTGGGGAAAATGCTTTATAAGAGTGTGGCAGATCCTATAGCCCCGGTAATGACTGAAGGACCGGCAGCCTGTCAGGAGGTGGTTCATCTCGCCACAGATCCGGATTTCAGTCTCTATAAGCTGGTGCCGGCACCGACGAATACGCCGGATGATGCCGGCCCTTATATTACCATGGGAATGTGCTATGCCTCACATCCGGATACAGGCGTTCATGATGTGACGATCCACAGACTTTGCATCCAGGGTGATGATGAACTGTCCATATTTTTTACTCCCGGAGCCAGACATATCGGTGCCATGGCAGAGAGAGCGGAGGAGCTGGGGCAGACACTTCCTATATCCATCAGCATCGGCGTTGATCCGGCCATAGAGGTGGGATCCTGCTTTGAACCGCCCACAACACCCTTGGGATATGATGAACTGGCAGTAGCCGGAGCACTTCGGGGTGAAGCGGTAGAATTGTGCCGGTGTCTCACAGTGAAAGAAAAAGCCATCGCAAATGCAGAATATGTCATCGAGGGCGAGGTGATTCCCGGGGTTCGGGTGCAGGAAGACCAGAACAGCCATACAGGCTATGCCATGCCGGAATTCCCAGGATATACCGGCCCGGCCAGTGATCAGTGCTGGCTGATAAAGGTGAAGGCTGTGACCCACAGGAAAAATCCCATTATGCAGACCTGCATAGGACCAAGCGAAGAGCACGTATCCATGGCGGGGATCCCCACCGAGGCCAGCATATATGGAATGATAGAAAAAGCCATGCCGGGCAGACTTCAAAATGTTTACTGTGCCTCAGCCGGAGGCGGAAAGTATATGGCAGTACTGCAGTTTAAAAAACTGACTGCCAGTGATGAAGGCAGACAGCGTCAGGCAGCTTTGCTTGCTTTTTCTGCCTTCAGTGAGCTCAAGCATGTTTTCCTGGTGGATGAGGACGTGGACTGCTTTGATATGAATGATGTGCTTTGGGCCATGAATACCAGATTTCAGGGAGATGCAGATATTATTACGATTCCCGGAGTCAGATGTCATCCGCTGGATCCCTCCAACGATCCCAGCTGTTCGGCCAGCATTCGTGACCATGGCATCGCCTGCAAGACCATTTTTGACTGTACCGTGCCCTATGATCAAAAGAACCGCTTCAAACGGGCACATTTTATGGAAGTAGATGCCGATCGTTGGATTTTATGTGATAAATAGTAACTGTTCAGCACAGGCTGAAGCACTTGCTGCTGAAGCCGAAAAGATTCGGCGATTTTTAAATGCGACAGCATCGCCGAATCTCGTATCTGTT
>CAVITM010000143.1:0-5490 GCA_963645455.1 Moraxellaceae bacterium
CTATTGCGGATAAGTCAAGGTTTATTTGCGGCCTTTCGGATGAATCTTGGGATAACGGCACGGTCTGCCGCACAGGCGTTTATGCAGCCGTAGGCGTGGTGGGCGTCTCCATATTTTCATTGTTCAATATCATCCTTTTCACCTTATCGTACAGACGTTCTCTGGCACGGTCACTTTCAACGGAGATTACGGTAAAAAGCGTATCGCCCACCTGCATTTCGTTGACGCGATGTGGCTGACTTTCCGGGATTTTATCATGAATCGTCATGGTGGCTCCTTTCCGACCCAGTAGAGCGGGTCTATACTCTGTACCCATATAACCGAGCAACGGCGCAGGGCATCGAGTGCAAATTCGCATAAGTTTCTGAGGGAATGGCCCCTGCAGGATACTGCCCACAGGGGTCTCCCCGGAAATTATGCGGTCATCTGCAGGACTTTGATGGCTTCGGGACGAATCAGCTTGCCGTCCAGAAGTTCAAATGCGAGATAGCCAATCTGGTCTGTCTCAAAGAACCGTTCCTGCAGAGTGCGAACGGTCATATTGCTACGCTCCACAATCCAGTAGAAGCTGAAATCACCGAAAGCGACAGGCTTGCTGCCGGATTCTGCATCGGGCATATATTCGGAGATGTACACCTTTTTGCCCAGAATGGTATCGTTGGTGTGGTTCCAAAGAGGCTGACCGGCCGTATCGGTAAGGGAGCGGATAGCCAGAGCAGTTTCGCTGTTCATCGTCCAGACGCCATCCTTGCGATACTCCGGCTTTGCAGAGAAGAACAGCTTGACCACATTTTCATAGGTAACGGCATCGGCGGTCACACCGACCTCCGCACCGCCGTTCTCTGCCAAAATGCCGGTGGGCATATTTACACCGGTGCCATTGATGAAACCACGATCCTCTGCGTGAGCGAAATCCTTGACCAGTCTGTTGGTGACATAGTCTTCAAAGATATAGTGGTTGTCGTGCAGGAAAGATGCGTCAAGCTGCATGATGACCGCCAGCTTGTAGTCATTCAGCTTATAGATGCTGAAATCATTGATGGCATCGTATGCGCTGATGGCACCGCTGGGACCGACCCATTCGGCAGAGTCGGTATTGACCTTCGCAAGGATGGTGGACGGGCCGTTGGGCGCGTAGTGGACGGTGGCAAGCTGTCGGAACAGGCTCTCTGTTTTCAGCTTATCTTCGAACTTCTTTGACGAAGTGGTGGGCAGCGCGTATGCGCCTGTGATGTTTCTGCCCAGTCCAAGGAAGGTACCGTGACCATCCTTGCCCATGAGATAGTTCCAGAAGTGCTTGTGGTACTCCGGCTGATTAACAGGAGCAAAAGTGTCGATAGTAGTACTCATTTTGAAATCCTCCTTAATTGCGGTTAGGTTTAACGGACAGACCGAGGGCATTGCAGTAATCTGCAAGGTCGTCGCAGTCCATGTCGAAGTCGGGACCGTTGTCATCCTTACGGATATACGGCACCTTGCTGATGTCCAGAGAGATGTCCTCCGTGGAGAAGATGGTGACTTTTTCGTGCTTCTTGAGCTGCTTTTCAAAGAACTCTTGGGTCAGATTCATAATGAAAACCTCCGTTTTGTTTGAATTAGGGTATATTACCCGTTTGAATACGCTTTTTTGTGCGTGAGACCCCGCGCCGTTGCCCGGATAAGCGAGTCGTAGAGATTTTGACCGCCCCTCCCGGTCACGGGGAACCACACACCGCTGACTTAAATTACGGCGATGGGAACGGGCTTCTGGCGAAGGTGCTGTTCTGTGCAGAAGGCAAGGAACGCATCGTAATCCTTGAATCTGAGGTCGCAGTAGCCTCCAAAAAGGCGAATCTGCTGCCGTTTGCTGAACGTGACGGGCGTACCGTCCGGCTTGTAGAGTGTGAGGGTATCGTTCTTGCGGAAATGCTCCTGCAAAAACTGCTTCTCGATTTTGTTTGCCATATTGGTTTCCTCCTTAAATTTTGGCACAGGCGCAGCACACATACAGGCCGCGCTTGTTTTCGTTGCTTGCTCCGCTGATGCACTTCAGCGCCGTGCCGCAGCTGGGGCAACGGATATGAAAGGCGTCTGCGGAATTTTGTGTATCATTGGTGAAGAGCCGGAAGTAGTAAGGTACCATTTCCTCAAGCCACATACTGCTCTGTGCTTTGACTGTGTTTCTGTCGAGCGTGGGAATCATTGCCACTTTCTCTGTGCCCTCGGTGTCGCAGTCGATGAGCGGGTAATATCTGATATCGGTCATGGCTTACACCATCCGTCCGTCAGCATCGAAAAAACGTCCTCGGCAGTAGGCCATTGCTTCTGCTTTCGTACCGAAGAACACAGTGGACAGGCCCCACTGTACCTTCCAGATGTCCAGAGCGGTGTTCCGGGCAATGATGACGGGAATGCCGTGCTTGGTCTGGAGAAGCACCTTGCCCTCGTAGCCGTTACGGGAGAAGTCCTCGGCACGGTACTGCTTGATAACCGGCTGTCCGCCGAAAAAGAATTTGAATCGCATTTTTCTGCTCCTTTCGTTGTTTAGATGGTTTCGTCACAGGGTGCTACGCAATCATAGGCACCGCCTCCTTTCATGGTGGTAGCAGTAGTAGCAGTAGCAGCAGTTGAAATTCCGTCCGGGATTTTTTCAATCTTCCTACCCACACTGCTTTTTGTTCTAAGTTTTCCAAATTCCGCTGAGAAGTTCAAAGTACTGCTACAACTGCTACCAAAGTGCCGAAAACCCTTATGCCGCAAGGCTTTGAGGCGGTAGCAGTAGTGCGTGGGTACTGCTACTGAACTGCTACCAACTGCTACTAAACGCTACACGGCAGGCAGAAAATCCGTGCTATCATAGCCGTATTCCTTGGAATATTGCTCCTTGGTTTCCAGTGTGAGCGTATAATCCCGGTAGTAGGTATTGCCGTTTCTGCGGATGGTCATATCGGTATATGTGGTGTCGAGGTAAGTAGCCAGTTCCTCGCGGAACTCTTTTGCGGTCTTGGCGTAACCTTGGTTGTTGTCTCGGCACCATGCCTGATAGACCTTGAAGATGCGTCCGGTAGTGCAGTGTGGATTGATTTTCTGCTGTGGCCATGCGCACATACATTCCTCAAAGAAGCTGACTACCGTGCTGTTGGTGCTTTGGTACTCCTTCCGGGCCTTTGCTACGGTTTCCGGCTCGGTGAAGCGATACCCGTTTGCAATTACCGTCTGCAGAGCAATCACCGCCTTGTAGACGATGCCGTCACGCTCGGCGTACATCTTGTCCAGAAGCTGCTTGTCCTGCTGCTCCGTTGGGATGATATTGGGGCAGCTGACCACCATAATGCGGTCATACACCCACTGACCATCGTCACCGCCGAACTTGGGCAGCCGGTTCATGCAGAACCAGAGCAGACCGCCGTAGGTATACTCGAAACCCTGCTGACCCTTGAACTCTGCAAACAGGCTGTCGCCGCCGGTCATTTTCTTGAAGGTCTTCAGCTCGTCCACGGTGAGAAAGCTCATATCCGAGCTGCCTGCCAGACGGGTGCCGTAGACGGCGCCTGTGCCGAAACGGGCTTCAATTTCCTTTAGGCCGATGCCGATGAAGTTGCCTTTGCCGAGCAGACGCTCCACAAGGCTCTTCAGCTGAGATTTTCCGGTGTTTCCGGCACCTACGAGGAACAGCGCCTTTTTCATGCGCCACCCTTTGATGTTGGAGATACAGGCGCCGATGAACTCCATCAGCAGGTGCCGAACGGCGGCGTCCCCGTTTGTGAGGGTATGCATATAGCGGTCAAAAACCGGTGTCGGCGTGTTCTCACCGGTCCAGTCGCAAGGTATCTGGATGGTGGACAGCAGCGATGGCGTGTGCGGCAGGAGTGTGGTCTCCGTCTCCGTGACCTTCAGCAGCCCGTTGCGGAAATTGATAATGTCTTCATCACCGTTGAGGTCGTCTTGGCTGACATAGCAGAGGTCTGTGGTAATATGCTGCAGGGCTTCATTGACCATGCTCATTTTGACCAGCTCCTCGTCATAGTCCGCGATGTACTGCTTGATGGCCCCAAGAAACATATCCGAGGAATAGAGCCGATAGCAGCCGTCCTCATATACATATTTCAAAAGGCCCTGCTTGCCGTTGTCCCGGACAAGCACATACTGCAGATTTTCACGGACATATCTGGCAAGGAGCGGCACGCTGACATACGCCTGCCCGGTTTCCTCATTGAATTTAATGAAGTACGGATGCGGCATATGGGAACGGTGGAACTCACCCTCGCAGGATTCAATGCCGTACCGGATGGTCTCATCCCGGTAATCTTGACGCTCCCACTTTTCTCGATATAGCGCCGACTGACGGAACACCGCATCAATTGCCGCAGGGTCCGGGCCGGTGCGGAATGCGATGAGCGTGCAAAGGGCAGCGTCCGCTTCGGACTGTGTTCTGTACCCGCTGATGTCGCCATCATCGAAAAGCCGCTTGAATTTGTCTCCGTTTTTCTGCTTGCGCAGATTGCAGATCAGGTCAAAGGTCGGCTTATCCCCGTCACGGCTTTCGCTGTACCTTTTCTTTTCGGAACGGCGCATATTTTTGTCCAGCGTGGTTATTACCGCCGCCGTGCAGTCCTTCAAAGGCTGCTCCCAGACCACATTCCCGGTGTACACGGCGAATCGGTTTGTAAGACCGCCGACATATAACTCAAGGCTGTTATTGGGATTTTTGACATAGTAGGCGCTGTCGATTTTTCGATTGCCGTCCTTGGCCGTGCTGATTGGCAGCTTGCCAAGGTCGCACTTGCCGTAGATGTGGATACCGCCTCCGCTGACGGAACGCTCGGTATAGGAGTCGAAGCGTTTGAGCAGCAGCTGGATGAACGGGTCCTCCAGTGCGTAATCGTCTGCATCGAGGAAGAAGTATCCCTCCGGCACCTTGAAGCCGACCCCGGCAGCGTGGAGCGTTTCCACAGCCGCAGCCGCTTCATCGTAGGTCACCCATGTGTGCGACCACTTTTCCGAGGTGCCTGTGGGGCCGCCTTTTGCGGAGACCGGCTTTTTCGTAGGCTTGCCGTCTTCCTTCGTTACCCAGACCCAATGGAACCAGATGCGCTGCTGCTTCAGTTCCGCCATGAAATCTTCCATTTCTGTTCACCTCCTCTCGGTGCGATATTTGTTGCTGTGGTCATGTGTGCGCCTCCTTCCTTTTTCGGACTGTATGCCCATGTGGTGCTTGAGAGGACTTTCCTCCTCACACTCTCCAATGGAGATGAGAAAAGCGATTTGACGAAGGAAATCATATTTTTTCGTCTTACCGCACCACTGCGGACTCGGAACCTTCAAAAGCTATTTCCTTCTTCACTCACTACCGAGAAATTCAACCCCCTGTACCTCACTTTCGGAAAGGGATGTTGTTTTGCCCTTCCTCTCACTTGCCACCGGACACAAGAAGTGCATTTGGTCCCCATGTTTTTTGAGATTTTCTTCTCGTAGACCTGTCTGGACGGAAATGGGCATATTGGCCGAAAA
>CAVITM010000144.1:0-5487 GCA_963645455.1 Moraxellaceae bacterium
AGACTCATGACTCGTGGAAGCCTTTGCTGAACACGAGTCAGGTTTTGCTGAGGCTCATCGGAATGCCTTGATGCGCAACGAAGCAAAAACAGGTGTGACTCGCGGGAGCTGCGTACGGTTTCACACTTTACCCATGCAGTGTCCCGCCAGCCTTTACTTTTCCGGTACCATAAACTATACTGAAGAAAAAAGCTGTAAAGGAGCCCCACCCATGGAAATCGAACGTAAATTTTTAATGAAAGAGCTGCCCCCGCATCTGAACCTCAGCGAATATGCCCACCACAAAATCGAGCAGGGATATCTGTGCACCGAACCTGTCGTGCGCATCCGCCGAAGCGATGACAGCTACTATCTGACCTATAAATCAAAGGGTCTGCTGGCCAGAGAAGAATATAATCTTCCACTGAGCGAGGAAGCCTATCTGCATCTGAAGCCCAAAGCTGACGGCCGCATCATCGAAAAGACCCGCTATCTGATCCCCTTTGATGAAAAGCTGACCATCGAGTTGGATGTGTTCGAGGGAGACCTGGCTCCACTCATCCTGGCAGAGGTAGAATTTTCATCTCTGGAGGAAGCCAATGCATTCGTGGCTCCCGCCTGGTTTGGCGAAGAAGTCACCTACGACACCAGGTATCACAACAGCACGCTGAGTCAGCCGTAAGCCACTCAGCGAAACCGCTGGATCTCATATTTTTGTTTTGCAACGATGCAGCTCTTCAGCTGCCGGAAGCGCTCATCCAGATCACCCTCCGGAATCACCACATCCAGGGATACAGCCATCGTATCAATGAGGTAATCATTCAGATCCAGCTGCATCTTGTATAAAATATCCAGCTTTTCTTCATAAGAATCCGCATCCAAAAAAGCCATCAGCGCTTCAAACTGCGGCGGCTGCGTCTCTCCGGGAGTCTCTGCCGGCCCGCCCTGTGTCTGTTTCTTTTTTTCCATCAATAATTCCTTTCAAAAATCCTCGGATCTGCCGCTGCCACTAGCCGTACATGCGGTTTAGCATATCCTGGCCCTCAGCCACAAAATCCCGCTCATATTCCAGATGTCCGCTGTAGCCCATAACGATCAGATCATATACCTCATCCATCAGATGATAGGTATCAAAATCGTCCACACCCTGCTGATTGTGCAGATCCGTCTCGTGCCCCGGCGTATGCTCACTGTGCACATGACGAGCCAGGCCCTTATCCTTTACGATCTCATCACCCAGCGGCAGCTGTCCCAGCTGCGTCGGTGCCTTCGCGGGATTTGTGTCATCTTCAAACTGCCGTGCAGCATTTTCCTTCGCTTTTTGCAAAATCGAAGGCTGTGAGGCCGCCTGGGGATTCGTATGCTTTCCGTGTGTATGCTGCGGCTTTTGCTGCTTGGCCGGCTGTGTATACGGGCGGGAGGTCTGTCTCTGAGCCGGCTGCGTATACGGCCGTGAAGCCTGCTTCTGAGCCGGCTGCGTTCCCTTTTTCTTTTCGTTTTCTTTTGTGTTCTTGACAACCCGGGTGATAATCCAGATCACCACGATCAGCCAAATCAATCCACCCATAAGCCTTCCTCTCTGTCAGATGATGATGTTTGGGTCAAAAGGTGTTTTATCCAAAACTGATACTTACGAATAGCTGCCGTAACGCTCCAGCTCAAGCTTCATAACCTGCTGCATCTCGGTGCTCTCAATAGGAGCCTCGCCAAGATCCTCAGACTTTCCATTCTCGTGAATATAGAGCCATCTTCGCTCGCCCTTTTCCGCGCCACGGACAATCATATAATAACCTGCCTTGTCCGCTTCCTTGTGCCAGGTAACGTAGATACGAATGCAGGAGCCCTGTTCCTGTTTTTTCGTCGGCATGGAGATATGGATCAGATCCAGCTTGGGATCGATGCCCAGCTGCATCACGTCAAAATCATTTTCCTCATAGGGCATGGGAAGCTTGTCCTTATACTGGTCCGCAAAAAACGTATACAGCGTCTGCCTGTCAATACTGTCAAAATATGCCTTGTCCTTCGTGTAAATGCTATGGGGAAACAGCACGTATTCCACATTTTTTCTGGCCAGCAGATGGAACTGCGCCGGAGTAACCTGCTGCTGCATACGGGGACGGACGATAAAATTGTTGGAAAAAGGATTCACCACTACGCCGCACACCGGATTTTTTGCATTTTTTACATAGCTCATACATGCATCAAAGGCCATCTCGATCACGCCGTTGGCGCGGTGCTCCTTGGGCAGCTGCGAAAAGGATGTATAAATTGCCAGAAAATGCTCCTTGTTGGGATTCTGGATCAGCACCGGAATGGGCTTTGCATCCTTGGGCAGACGCACCGGCTGGCCGGTTCGCTGCATCTCCACCTGCATGGCAGCCAGCGTTTCGTCATTTTGAAAAGTCACCGGCACGATAAAACGGGCGCCGCGCATCTGTTCCACCAGCTCCTTGGACTGCTCCGGCGTCATGCCGCTTTTATATTTTACCAAAAGAGCTTCGATTTCCTTCATCTGTGTCTGATTGTCAGCCATTGTACCTAGATCCCTTTCCTATTTAAATGAGCCAAGCAGGGTGCCGGCCCCATCCGTAATATACCAATTAACGCTGGTCAGCTTGCCGCGCCAGCCGTAGGAAGCCTTGGAATAGTCTGTCCCTTTTACACAAACCAGATTGTAGATACCAACCTGCCTGATATCTACTGTGTAGCTGATGTTTTTCTTCTGTTTAAAGGAAATCGTAATAAAATTCTTTGTCAGCGTCTCACGATCAGTTCCGGATTTAAATCTGGAAATGACAATCTTTTTCGCATTGGATGTATCTGCCATATAGGTCTTGTCCCCAAGAATCGTATAGCTGATATCCTGCTCCAGCTCCAGGGAATATTTGCTCTTTTTTCCGGTGGAAAGCTGATATTTGTAGTAGTTGCCTTCCGGAGTGGTATAATAGAGCTCCTTTGTGCCGATGGTCAGTGTATCATCACCGGTGCTCTTTGCCACGATTTTCTTTTTTCCATCTGTGGTCAGCTTGCGGATCGAACCGTACCAGTAGCTGCCGGTTCCCTCATAAGAGCCGAAATCATAATACAACTCTCCATTCACGATCTTCAGATCTGAAACCTGCAGAAAAGAGGTGGAATCGTTGGACGGACGCTTGTCTACCGCGATCCGCACCAGACGATCGTTGGTGGTATTCAGCCGGTAGAGGGAGATTTTATTTGTTTTCTGATTATAAATGGCATAGTAACTGTCAGTACCGATATTCTTCACATAATAGAGTGTCTGGTTTGCTTTGACAGACTTGATGACTGTAATATCATCTGCGTCATATTCCATAGAAAACAAACGTGTCCGGCCATTGTTCAGAGTCTCCATTCCATAGACACAGGAGTCACTGGCATAGCTTACGGTGCCTGCGCACAGTGTGCGGGCATCATCGCCGTTCAGCTGGCACATCTTAATCACCCAATCTCCATCTTCAGCAGTGGTATAATACAGATACTGCCCGTTCACCACCAGACTGATGATGCCTGCAGATTCTGTCACAACCTTTGATACGGTTGCATTTGATACATTTTTGCGGCAGATTGAAGCCGCACCGCTGTCGCTGTTGGTTCGGATAAAATAAATATATCCGCCCTGACCGATCATATCCGTGTCTTCATATACGAATGTCTCTGCGGCCTGTACCGGCTGCGGAGCTGCAGCGAATCCCGTGACTGTAACCACAGCTGCCAAACAAAAAGATACGATTGCTTTTTTCATATTGCGTAGCTTCATAATCATCCTCCATTCGATTCGTCCATCAGGACTTGATTTTTATTTTACATACGGCTGATTTTTTGCTGCCGTCCGTAGTCTTTGCCGTGATCCGCACCGTGTGCCCGATGCCGGCACGCTTCACCCGCACCAGGCCATTGGCGTTCACCGTGGCCCATGCGGTATTGCTGCTTTTCCATTTGACCTGTTTGTTGGTCACATAGGTGGGTGATACCTTTGCCTTCAGCCGAAGCCTGGTTCCGGCAGCCACCGATGCGCTCTTTCGGTTCAGCGTCACCTTGGTGGCATAGCTTCGAAGCTTTGAAAAATCGATGATGCCGCCGGTGATGCATTTGTCGGACAGATCATCTACCACCCGGACACATTTCATCAGATTTTTTCGAAGTGTGCGGGCACTAAGGCTGGGATTCGCCGCCGCAAGGGTAGCTACTGCGGCACTGACCAATGGCGCAGCCATGGATGTTCCGCTTGTCATATAATATTTACCAAACTGCTCCGTATCCGCATCTGCCTTTGATATGGCGATATCATCCAGATAAAACTGATAGGTGGTCCCTACCATGTTTCTGTTAATGATCATGCCCCGGATCCGCATGTAGGTCCGGTCTCCAACGGTGACAAAGCGGGATTCCTCAGGGGTGCTGGTGCACATCACCGTCTCCCAGGTAATGGACGAACCACTGGGTTCACCCTCCAGCATACTCACATAATAGGTAGCAGTTTCATCCAGCTGCAGTTCCGTCACATCCACGTAAACCGAACCCACGGACTCATTTCCATTGGCTCCGGACAGCCGCGTGACTGTAACGGAAAGATAATGGTTCGTTCCATCTTTTTCCCGTTCCATCTCTACATCATAAACACTATTCAGTCCCATCTCCTCAGCCGTATACAAATCACTCCAGGTCTGATCCGCCGGTAGGATATTTGTATCATCCGCGCTAATTCGGTTAAAATATGCCGTCAGCTTTTTGCGCTTGCTGTCGCTGTAGATGGCCGGCAGAAAGGTGTCCTCTGTCCAGGCTGACAGAATATTGCTGCCGGGTGCGTAGAGGTCCACGGAATTTTTTCCGTAATCCGCATACTCAGCCGCCTGGTCATCCTCTGAAGAAGCACCTACGATCACTACGTAAGGGCTGTCGATATCATAAGGACTATAGTCTGCTCCCGCCTGATCCCGGTCGATTCCGTCGTTGCCCGACGCAAATACCGTCAGGGCTCCCATCTCGCCAATGGCGTCGATGGCCAATGTGAACAGACCGCCCGGATCACTGCTGCCGCCCCAGGAACAGTTGACTGCGCAGACATTTACGCCTGCCTCCATGGCCTCCAGCACATATTCAAAGCCGGCAATGATAGCATCATCTAAAATATTATCCGATCCGTCTGCCTCGATCTTGACCGCCATGATCTGGGCGTCAGATGCACCGGTGATACCGATGCCGTTGTTTTGTGCGGCAGCTGCGATCCCGGCCACATGGGTTCCATGCCCGTTGGTATCCATGGGATCTGCATCATTGTCACCAAAATCATAGCCATAGGTACCCTTCAAAAGCTTGGGATAGGGATTCACCCACATGTTGTCAGCCAGATCCGGATGTGTATAATCCACGCCACTGTCTAACACTGCGATCACCGGTGTATCACTCTCCTTCAGGGACCGCTTCTTTGACCAGCGCACGCCCTTGCTGGAGGTGTCGGTACCGTCTAAATACCACTGATAGTTCTTG
>CAVITM010000145.1:0-5466 GCA_963645455.1 Moraxellaceae bacterium
CCTTTTCACCATTGATATTCCATTCTTTTTCGTAACCTGTGACTGTACATGCGCATAAATCGTCAGCCAGCACCTCGCCGCAGATCTTCTCTCCATAATCGGCAAAAATCTGTGCCACTGTGCCCTCTGCCACATAAGAGACGCGGATGCGGTCCATTACCTCAAAACCGGCCTCCTTACGCATGGTCTGCAGCTTGCTGATAATCTCCCGTACAAAGCCTTCCTCGAGAAGCTCTTTTGTCAGATTGGTATCCAGCACAACGGTGACAGTATTGTCGCCCTCTGTCTGATAGCCCTCCATCTGGGTCATGGTGATGAGCAGGTCTTCCTCTGTCAGTACAACTCCGGGAGCAACACTCTCCAGGGTCAGGGCGCCCTTGCTCTTTAACTCGGCCATGGCTGCATTTCCATCCAGGGAAGCTAATGCCTCCTTGATAGCTCCTAAATATTTTCCGTATTTAGGTCCTACCGTGCGCAGCTGGGGCTTGAAGGTATAATCGGTATATTTGCTTACATCTTCGGTAAATTCAACCTTTTTCACATTCAGCTCGTCTGCGATGATCTCGGTATAGAAATCAGACAGCTCCTCCGGTGCCTTGACATACATGGTGCCGATGGGCTGACGGTTCTTGATATTTGCAGAATTACGGCAGGCACGTCCCATAACGACAACCTTTAAAACTGCTTCCATATTTTTCTCAAGATCTGCGTCGATCCATGCCTCGTTTGCCACCGGGAAATCACACAGATGGACACTCTCAGGCGCATTCTGATCAATGCTGCAGACAAGGTTGCGGTAGATATCCTCTGCCATAAAGGGAATCATGGGAGCCGCGCATTTTGCAACGGTCACAAGTGCTGTATACAGAGTCATATAAGCATTGATCTTGTCCTGCTCCATGCCCTTTGCCCAGAAACGCTCTCTGCTGCGGCGCACATACCAGTTACTCATCTCATCTACAAAGTCGTCCAGTGCCCGGGCAGCCTCGGGAATTCTGTAGTTGTTCAGGTTGTCATCTACAGATTTGATCAGGGTATTCAGTTTGGATAACAGCCACTTGTCCATGACAGGCAGCTTGGCATAATCCAGAGTATATTTTGTGGCATCGAAATTGTCAATATTGGCATATAGCACAAAAAATGCATAGGTATTCCACAGTGTTCCCATGAATTTGCGCTGTCCTTCCTGAACAGCCTTGCCATGGAAACGGTTGGGCAGCCAGGGGGCACTATTGATATAGAAGTACCAGCGAATGGCATCTGCACCGTATTTTTCCAGTGCGTCAAAAGGATCCACGGCATTGCCCTTGGATTTGCTCATCTTCTGGCCGTTCTCATCCTGTACATGACCCAGCACGATGACATTTTCATAAGGAGCTCTGCCAAATAAAAGGGTAGACTCTGCCATCAGTGAATAGAACCAGCCTCTCGTCTGATCCACTGCCTCAGAAATAAACTGTGCCGGGAACTGCTGCTGGAACAGATCTTTATTTTCAAAAGGATAATGATGCTGTGCAAAAGGCATCGCACCGGAATCAAACCAGCAGTCGATAACCTCCGGTACACGGTGCATGGTCTTGCCGCAATGAGGGCACTTGATCTCTACCGCATCGATATAGGGGCGGTGCAGCTCGATCTTTGCTGCCTCTGGATTTCCTGACAGCTCTGCCAGCTCAGCTCTGCTGCCTACAGAAATCTGGTGACCGCAGTCTTCACACTCCCAGATATTCAGGGGTGTGCCCCAGTAACGGTTTCTGGAAATACCCCAGTCCTGGATATTTTCCAGCCAGTTGCCGAAACGTCCCTCGCCGATGGACTCGGGGATCCAGTTGACGGTGTGGTTGTTGGCTACCAGCTCGTCACGTACCTCAGTCATCTTGATAAACCAGGACTCACGGGCATAGTAGATCAGGGGAGTGTCGCATCTCCAGCAGTGAGGATACTCATGCTCAAACTTGGGCGCATCAAAGAGCAGTCCCTTGTCCTCCAGATCCTGCAGCACCATGGGATCCGCTTTTTTTACAAATGTACCGGCGTAGGGGGTCTCCTCCGTCATCTCACCTTTTTCATTGACCAGCTGTACAAAGGGCAGGTCGTATTTACGGCCCACATTGGCATCGTCCTCACCAAAGGCCGGTGCGATATGTACGATACCGGTACCATCTGTCATGGTAACGTAGCTATCGCAAACGATATAATGTGATTTTTTATGCTGCTTTGCGATGATGGCATTGGCACAGTCAAACAGCGGCTCATATTCCTTGTACTCCAGCTGGCTGCCCTGATAGGTCTCCAGCACTTCATATGCCTGCTGTCCTTCCTCTGCCAGTGAGCCCAGCACCTTATCCAGCAGCGCCTGTGCCATATAATAAGTATAGCCGTCTGCTGCCTTTACTTTTACGTAGGTCTCCTGGGGGTTGACACAGAGTGCCACGTTGCTGGGCAGTGTCCAGGGCGTGGTGGTCCATGCCAGGAAATATGCGTCCTCCCCGATCACCTTGAAGCGGACTACTGCAGAGCGCTCCTTGACGGTCTTGTAGCCCTGGGCTACTTCCTGAGAAGAAAGGGGGGTTCCGCATCGCGGGCAATAAGGCACAATCTTGAAGCCCTTGTACAGCAGCTTCTTGTTCCAGATCTCCTTTAAAGCCCACCACTCAGACTCGATAAAATTGTCATCGTAGGTCACATAAGGATCGTCCATGTCTGCCCAGAAACCGACAGTCGCAGAAAAATCCTCCCACATGCCCTTGTATTTCCATACGGATTCCTTGCACTTTTTGATAAAGGGCTCCATGCCGTATTCTTCGATCTGATCCTTGCCGTTTAAGCCTAAGAGCTTTTCCACTTCCAGCTCTACCGGCAGTCCGTGGGTATCCCAGCCTGCCTTTCTCGGCACATAATAACCCTTCATCGTACGATAACGGGGAATCATATCCTTGATCACACGGGTCAGCACGTGTCCGATATGGGGCTTGCCGTTGGCAGTGGGGGGGCCGTCATAGAAGGTATAGACCGGTCCTTCCTTCCGGTTCTCCATACTCTTTCGGAAAATATTCTGGTCTTCCCAGAATTTTTCGGTTGCCTTCTCTCGCTCTACGAAATTCATATTCGTATCGACCTTGTTGTACATCCTAATGCTCCTCCTGTTTGAAAATTGAAAAAGCCCCTGTCCTTCGTTGTAAAAGGACAAGGGCCAAAGCGCCATGCTAATACCACCTCATACAGGATACTCCGGTTCTCCGTTCATATCCGCTTCCCATAACGCAGGAACCACCGTCAGAGCCTACTAACGTCAAATGCGTTCGGTCTGCTGCTCAGAAGTGATCTTCGCTACTCATCTACTGATACCGGCTCTCACCATCCCCCGGCTCGCTGTGACCTTCCATGAGTCCTACTGTCTTCGTCGTTGCATTTCGCTATCAAAGCTAAATATAATCAACGATTTTCAAAATGTCAAGCCTTTCTGCACTCTGGCGGCAAGGTTTTTGCAGACAATTCAGCTGTCTTGTCTCTTGACGCACCGGAAAAATCAGTCTATACTTTCCTTAATTCATTGAAAGGGGAGTCGGGCTTTGCCCGATAAAAAAACATGAGTACGTTAAAATTATCCCTGCTTACGGATCTCTACGAGCTGACCATGATGCAGGGCTACTTCAAAAACAACAACCACGATGTCGTGGTCTTCGACGCTTTCTACCGCAGCAATCCCTGCGGCGGCGGCTATTCCATATGCGCCGGGCTGGAGCAGCTCATCGATTATGTCAAACGGCTGCAGTTCGACGAAGATGACATCGCCTATCTTCGTTCCCTGAAGATATTTGATGAGGATTTCCTCTCCTATCTGAAGGATTTCCGATTCAGCGGCGACATCTATGCGATCCCTGAGGGCACACTGATTTTCCCCCGTGAGCCCCTGGTCAAGATCGTTGCACCCATTATGGAAGCCCAGCTGATGGAGACAGCCATCTTAAATATCATCAATCACCAGAGCCTCATCGCCACCAAGGCAGCCCGGGTCTGCTACGCAGCCAAGGGGGACGGCGTCATGGAGTTTGGTCTGCGCCGTGCCCAGGGTCCCGATGCCGGCACCTACGGTGCGAGAGCCGCAGTCATCGGCGGCTGCAAGGGCACATCCAATGTGCTGGCAGGTCAGATGTTTGATATTCCGGTGCTGGGCACCCACGCCCACAGCTGGATCATGAGCTTTCCGGATGAATATACCGCCTTCAAGGCCTATGCGGATCTCTATCCCAATGCATGCATTCTTCTGGTGGATACCTATGACACATTAAAATCCGGCATGCCCAATGCCATCCGGGTATTTACAGAGATGCGTCAGGCCGGTATTCCACTGACCTACTACGGCATCCGCATGGACAGCGGCGATCTGGCTTATTTATCAAAAAAAGTTCGTCAGATGCTGGACGACGCCGGATTCCCGGACGCAGTGATCTCCGCCTCCAACGATCTGGATGAATATCTGATCGAATCCTTAAAGCTGCAGGGCGCCATGATCACCTCCTGGGGTGTAGGCACCAACCTGATCACCTCCAAGGACAACCCGGCTTTTGGCGGCGTCTACAAGCTGGCAGCCATCCGTGAAGCCGACGGCAGCTTCTCTCCCAAGATCAAGCTGTCAGAGAACTCCGAAAAGGTGACCAATCCGGGCAACAAGACGGTTTACCGTATCTACGACAATGACACCGGCAAGATCCGCGCCGATCTGATCTGTCTGGCTGACGAGGTCTTTGATCCCCACGAGGACATGCTGCTGTTTGACCCCAATGAGCCCTGGAAAAAGACCCGCATCGCCGGCGACAGCTACACACTGCGGGAGCTGCTGGTTCCTATATTTAAAGATGGCCAGTGCATCTATGAGTCACCGGATACCATGACAATCCGCTCTATCTGCGAAAAAGAAAAGGATACGATCTGGGATGAGACCAAGCGATTTGTCAATCCTGCCAAGATCTATGTAGATCTGTCCGACAAGCTCTACAAGCTGAAAAATGATATTTTAAATGAAATGAGTCAGGCGTAAAAAAAGCCGCTGTGAAAAGGAATTTTTCACAGCGACTTTTTTTACAGCTTCAGGCAGCAAGTGCTTCAGCCTCTGTTGTTTGTACGAAACTGTTTTGTTTTGTTGCAAGACTTTTGGGAATAAATATGTTATACTTTGTGTAAGATTTTACCATGATCCAATACAAACAAATGTTTTTCGCATATCTATCATATATCAGGGCAAAAAAACACAATGTTTACGCAAGAGACAATCAGACAATTAAAAGAATATACCCAAAAGCACCGCCCCATTTCCTTGCTGGAAATTTACGAACATAGCGGCAACTTACCTGCTGAAAAGGTATTTGAAAAAAATAATGACGTCTTCATTAACATCCACACTCTGGAGGCCAACAGCTCCACTCCTCAGCTTCACGGCCACGATTTTTTTGAAATAAACTATGT
>CAVITM010000146.1:0-5433 GCA_963645455.1 Moraxellaceae bacterium
CAGCAATAACAACGCATCGCAAAACATCGCAAACGTCGCTGAATCTGAATCTGAATCTGAATCTGATACTGAAAAAGAAAAAGAAAAAAAAGAAAAGCCGCTGAAGCGGCTTCCGTCCGGGGGCGCAAAGCGCGAAGGAAAAGCCGAGCGGAATGCTGCATTGTTCGAATGGCTGGCTGAAGAGCGCAATTATTCCGGGCCAGTGGCTGAAAAAATGCGTGAGTGGATGCGCTACAAGGGCAAGGCCCAGGGGGACGAGTACGAAGAAACCGGCATGCGGTCGCTGCTGTCGATCCTGGACGCAAAGCTCAAGGAATTCGGCGAGGAGGCTGTATTGGCTGAAATTGCGGAGGCCATGGGAAACGGCTGGAAGGGGATTCAATGGCACCGGCTAAGCAAACCACGGAACAGCCAGCGGCAAGGCGGTGCGCCGAATCGGTTCTTGAATTTCGCGCAGCCTGATCCGGGCTACGATGACATTGCGAAAAGCAAGCTGAAAGGCGGTATGCCGTTCGGCGGAGACGTTTGAGAGGGGTTGGACGATGGTTAAGGATTTGCGGAACCAGTGGTTATTTGATTGTCGGCGGTACATACAGCCGGGGGATGTGGTCACGTTTATGTCAAGCTGGCATTGCAACGAGACGCAGGACGCCACAGGGGTGCTTTTTGCACCCTGCAAGGCAATCGTCTCGGCAGTGTACGAGAGGTATGTAATGGTCAAGCTGAAGCATCTCACGGAGTGCGTTAATCGCTGGGATATCCAGGCGGTGAACGGCTTAAAGATACGTGCGGGATACTTCAACGGGCTGAAGGAAAGGAGGTGTGAAAAACCAATCATGAGGCATTCGATTCTGGTAAATCTCGAAAACACAGAATGTGCCATCTGCGGAGCGCGGACGGCGCTGCAATATCATCACTGCATGCATGGAACAGCAAACCGGAGGAAGGCTGACAAGTATGGTCTGACGGTCTGGCTTTGTGCGAGCTGTCATGAACGGCTGCATTCAGCGAAAGAGGAAAACTGGCGGAAACTGGATTTGGAACTCAAGCAGGACGCCCAGCGGAAATTTGAGGATCTGTACGGACATGAGCAATGGATGCGCGAATTTGGGAAGAACTATTTGCTGTAGGATGGCCGCAGGACGCGCCACGATGCCCGGAAACGCGGGTTTAACGCGGCGATTGATAAAGTATTGACCTCGATGCTCGAAAGGGGCTAAATGGGGCGAATTTGTGAGGAGGAGAAAAATGACGAAGACACCGGACGACTGGGAGGCGGAATGAAGCACCTGGAACCGATAAAAAACCTCGTAGTTTTGCTTCGAAATGGCAGGGTATTTATTCGCCAGTATGAAGCAGACGACCGGCTCCAGGGCGTCGGGGTGTCCCACCTGACCGCCCAGGATTTTGACGAGTTGCAGGATGTGCTGCATGAGAATTTGATTCAATGGGACAGCGTGCAGCGGTGGTATGTTGTGAGAGGTAGGAAAGCATGATTGAAAAAATCGGAGAGGCTGCCATGTTGGAGTTGTTTGCGGAGGAATGCGCAGAGGCCGCACAGGCAGCACTGAAACTGGCGAGAATCATCCGGGGAGAAAATCCGACGCCGATAACGAAAGACTTTGCAGAAGCAAGCTTGATCGAGGAGTATACAGACATACGCATCTGCGCTAAAGAGCTGGACTTGCACAAGGATGTTGTCGCAGCCAAGGCCAAGCGAGAAAGATTCGAGCGGCGCTGGGCCGAAATGGAGAAACTTAGGGATAAAAAGTGAGGAAAAGGAGCAAAGATGACAAGAGAGGAGACGCTGGAGCGGGCGAAAGCCTGCGTTTGTGGGAAACGTCAAGAAGACTACGGAACACCGGAGAATAATTTCAACGAGATTGCAAAATTGTGGAGCGATTATTTAGGCTTCGGCCTTGCATCTGAGGACGTGGCAATAATGATGATTCTACTGAAGATTGCACGGATTATGTCAGGCGGAGGAACTAATGATTGCTGGGTAGACATTGCCGGATATGCAGCATGCGGGTGCGAAGTCACGAAGGAGGGCAAAAAGTGAACAAGGTTGTTTTGATGGGGCGGCTTACGAGAGATCCGGAGGTTAGATATTCACAGGGGCAGGAGCCGATGACAATAGCACGCTTTAACCTGGCTGTTGATCGTCGGCGGAAGGCTGCCGAGGGCCAGCAGAATGCAGATTTCATTTCCTGCGTGGCGTTCGGGAAAAGCGCTGAGGCGCTGGGGAAGTATGTCGGCAAGGGTGGAAAGATCTGTATTGACGGCCATATCCAGACAGGATCCTATACAAACCGGGACGGCCAGAAGGTTTACACGACAGATGTTATTGTTGATAGCTGGGAATTCGCCGAAAGCAAGGGCGCGGCAAGCACTGAAGCGAAACCGGCAGCCGCTCCGGACAATGATGGATTCATGCATATCCCGGACGGAGTGGATGATATAGGATTGCCGTTTAATTAAGCTTCGGAGCAAAGGAGATCAAAGTGGAGAAGAGGACAAAACCGTTAAAATGCGAGCTGTACCATGATAACTTCCAGAACTTTAAGAAATACAACGTACCGCGGGCACAGCTGGTTATCGCTGATGTTCCGTACAATGTAGGGAACAACATGTATGGATCAAGCCCGACATGGTATGTAGGGGGGGATAACGCTAACGGCGAAAGCAAGAAAGCAGGAAAGGCTGCATTCTACAGTGACTTTAACTTTAACCTGTATGAATACTTTCATTTCTGCAATCGCCTACTGAAGAAGGACGACACAAAGAAGGTACCACGCGGCCGCTCATCAGATTCACCGTGCATGATCGTTTTCTGCTCCTTCGAGCAGATGCCGACACTGCAGAAGGCAGCAGCAAAGCATGGATTTATTCACAGCATCCCGCTGATTTTCATTAAGCATCATTCTGGGCAAGCTCTAAAGGCCAATATGCGGATAGTAGGGGCGACGGAGTACGCATTACTTTTTTACCGTGATAGATTGCCGAAGTTCCGAAACGGCGCACAGTATGACGAGAATGGAAAACCGATAAGAGGTACAGGAAAGATGGTATTCAACTGGTTTGAGTGGGTGAGAGACGGCAAGAGCATCCCAAAGCTGCATCCGACCCAGAAACCGCAGTCTGTACTCAGAAAGCTAATTGAAACATTTACAGATCCGGGTGATGTGGTGATCGATCCGGTTGCCGGAAGCGGCTCGACACTTCGCGCAGCGCATGATCTGGGGCGGAATGCTTACGGATTTGAATGCTATTGGGAGTTTGTGGAGAAGGCCAAGGAAAAGATGATCAACTTCGGAAGCGAACCGCACCAAATGACAATTGAGGAGATTGAACGAAATGAAAACGAGAATGATTGATTGCATCGGAGCACCGACAATGTATGAGCTTCTGGCGGAGGAATCCGCCGAGCTCGCGAAGGCTGCATTAAAGATGGCGCGGGTACTGAGGCAGGAGAATCCCACGCCGGTGACGCTGATCGAAGCAGAAAGCATGGTCAGAGAGGAATGGACGGACGTGATCCAGTGTGCCGAGGAGATAAACATTATGATCGACCTTGACCAAATCGAGGCGAAACAGAAACGTTTCTTTGAGAGATGGGAGCAGCATCATGAGCGCGAATAGAAAATACAGACGGGCTATGGAACGGAGGCTTGCAAAGTCCAATGGTCCCATGGCAGAGATACACGCAGCATCCCAGAGAGTTTACGAACAAATCCACAACAGAGCTGTAGACAAGGACACGCATGATCTGGTATCAGCGATGTATTACCTGATCGGCCTCGCAATAAAGCACGAATACAAATTCGGAGCACAGAGGATAGTGAGGGTATACAAGTACATCGATGCAGAACTTGAGAAGTGGCAGAGCGGAGAGCTGAAAAGCGCAGACTTCCGAAAGATGGCCATGGACGAGCTAGGGATACAGCTGGAGGTGCAATAATGACTGCGGAACTGAGTTTTGGTCAATGGCTGCGTGATGCGAAACATGAAAAGGCTACATTGGATAAAGACGGTAAGCTCGATTGGAGGGATCCACGATATAAGGAACTCATGGATAAATATCATGATGCATGGCTTGCTGAACTGAGACAATGGCGGAGAGCAAAGAAGACGGCTGACATAGCAAACGCGCTTGAAGCAATCAAGGCTGCGGGATATACGTGCCGCCTGATGTGCCAGGAAAACGCACATATTCAGGCGATATCCAAGCATGGCGTCAAGATGAGTTACTATGCAACGTCCGGAACAATTGCCGGGTATTACGGAACGGATTACGAAGGACTCGATCAATTCATATCACTACTGGGGAGGTGAACCATGACCGAATACATCCGCCCTGACTACTATCAGGGCAAAGTTGAATGTATTGACGCCATAATCTCATCACAGGGAGCCGAGGCGGCATATTGTTTCTGTAAGTGCAATGCAATAAAATACCTCTGGCGAAGCGAAGGGAAGAACGGCCTTGAAGACCTGAAGAAAGCAGAATGGTACATCAGAAAGGCCGTGGAGCTGAAGGAAACAGAACACGAATGATAGCGGATGCACTGGAAGAAACAGCAAAGGAGCTAGACGAGCTCGCGGCCAGGATGGAAAAGACGCTCGGAAAAAGCGAGGCGGCGGAAGCCAAGCGGGAAGAGGCGCGTGCGATCCGGGCGAGGGCAGAGGAACTAAAAAAGGCCGCCCAATAAAGGGCGGCGAAAGTCAGGCTTGAACAATCGAGGTAAGCGAGTCTTGAAGCACTTGCGAGAAGTTGACATTCATGCGCGTGGCGGCTTCATTAAGCCACTCGGGAATAGTAAGGGTTTTTTTGACGGACTTTGTGCTGTGACGCTTGATATATTCCAAAGTATCACAAGCAACGAAGTTCACGAATTCGCCATCAGCCAGGGAGAGCACGGACGGATCAGAGGCATCGGGAAGAGCGCAGCCTTCGTGCTGGAGGTCGTAGATGGTATAGGCAAGCACATCCTGTGCCATGTAGATGGCATCCGCAAGATTGTCGCCACAGGTATAGCAGCTTTCAAAATCCGGGAAGTAAACGGAATAAGCGCCGTTCTCTTCCGGAGTGAAGATAGCCGGATAGGTATATTTGTTCATGTTATATCTCCTTTCAAGGAGCGGGGTTATTTAAGCCCCGCATCTTTGGCAATTCTGTTGTAAGTTCCGGTTGGGATCTCTTTTGAACGGTGACGTGGTATTCGGAAATGCTTTCCTGTTCGTGGGCTGAACCACTTATCGTGTTCGCCGCCGTGTTCAACGAATTCGCAGCCGATAGATTTTAATTGCTCGATTAGTTCACTGACTTTCATGTTCTCTCCTTTCAGAAATCATAATAACACGTATAAACACGAAAAAAAAAAAAAAAGACGTATAAACACGTATAAAAAACAGCAAGGCGGAGGTGCAACC
>CAVITM010000147.1:0-5425 GCA_963645455.1 Moraxellaceae bacterium
ATCGTATACAGCGTGGATGCATCGACGCTGATTCCGCCTCCATGCAGCGCACTGCAGCCATCACACAGCATCCCGCCCCGGGCAATATGAAACCTGTGCAGACTTTCCTTTGTGCCGCAGCTGACGCAGGAAAATACGTTGGGATATTCTCCGGAAATCAAAAGCATCCGAAGCTCATAAATGCGGCGGACCAGCCGGTTTGAAAAGGCAGGATTTTTTAGTGCCACCAGGGAAAGGTAAAGGAGATTGCACATGTCCCTGGCCTCCATATTTTCCACTGCATAATAATTGGCCAGCTCCAGAAAATAAAAGCCGTAATATGCTGTCTCCACATCCTCACTCAGCTCACGAAAATAGTTCTTAATGTTGATATGACAGGCTGTGTAGGAATTTTTTCCTTCGAACAGCTCAAATGTACCGAATGCAAATGGATTCGTCGATGCCAGATAGGAGCTGTTGGGACGGCGTGCTCCACGGGCAAATACCGTGATCTTTCCCCGCTCACTGGTCAGCACCACCAGACGCTTGTCATACTCACCGATGGGCATTGCCGATAAAACTATTCCATTTAGCAGAATCGTCTGCCCCATGTAGCCTTCCTTCCTTCATCTGCCGTAAAGCCTTATGTCTCTTCCTGATAGCCGAAGTTCTTCAGCAAAATATCGCTGTCTCTCCAATCCTTTTTCACCTTGACCCACAGCTTCAGATTGACCTGACAGTCCAACAGATGCTCAATCTCAAATCTGGCATTGGTACCGATCTTTTTGAGCATACTACCGCCCTTTCCGATAATGATGCCCTTGTGGGAATCACGCTCGCAGATAATCGTAGCATCAATATCTATGAGGTTGCCGTCCCTGCGGTCCTTCATCCGTTCAATCGTAACAGCGATCCCGTGGGGAATCTCATCACTCAGGGCATGCAGCGCTTTTTCCCGGATCAGCTCTGCAACGATGGCACGCTCCGGCTGATCCGTGATGGTATCCTCATCATAAAACATGGGTCCGTAGGGCAGATATTTGAAGATGGTATTTTTCACATCCTCCATGCCTTCTCCCCGCAGCGCACATGCCGGAATGATCTCCGCAAAATCATAGATTTTCCGGTAGGTGTCAATATAGGTAAGCAGCTGTTCCTTTTTCTCCACCATATCGATCTTGTTGATAATCAAAATCACCGGCGTCTTTACCTTTTTCAAAACCTCTGCGATATGCTGTTCTCCCGCACCGATAAAGTTGGTGGGCTCCACCAGCCACAAGATCAGATCCACCTCGGAAAGTGTATGCTCTGCCACACTCACCATATATTCTCCCAGCTTATTTTTTGCCTTGTGAATGCCCGGCGTATCCAAAAACACAACCTGCCCCCGGGCGGGATCCGTATAGACCGTCTGAATCCGGTTGCGTGTCGTCTGAGGCTTGTTTGAGGTAATGGCAATCTTTTGACCGATCAGCGTATTCATCAGTGTTGATTTTCCCACATTCGGTCTGCCGATAATCGTCACGAAGCCGGATTTATATGCTTTGTTTGTCTGATTCATGAAAACAGATCCTCCACATTCATAAACATTGCTTTTTCTTTTTCAATGGCATCCTCATTGCCGATGACACACAGACAATCATCGGACAATACGCTCCTGATCAGCGGCTCCAAGGCGCGAATATCCGCCGGTGTGGCTGCAAGTATCTCTTCACGGTTTTTTTGTACCTGGGAAAGTGTAGTTCCTGTCATATAGGCATTCATGGAACGAATTCCCTTGGCAGAGGGTGTCAGTGGTGTATCAAGAGCACTGATGGTACCGATAATAAACTTGGTCATATCCCGCTCATCCACATCAAAGTCATGTAGGTAGGCCGGAATTCCCTCATAAATCTCATTGGTTGCCTGCAGATTCGGATCACGATAAGAAGAAAAATACGTGTCTCCGTTTCTGGAAAATCCGCTCATGCAGCCATAGGCGCCGCCTAAAACACGGATATTCTGCCATAAATACTCATAATTTAAAATGACCTTTAAAATACGCAAGGCACCATGAAACTCGAAACCTGAGCGTTTAAAATTGCCGCCTCTGGACACATACTGGATCTGTGCCGCATTTTTAAAGCCTTCATTTTTCTTTTCGCAGGAAATGGTCAGGGCTCCTTTTTGGCCGGCATGTTCCGGCAGCTTCTCACAAAGCTTGGCCAGCTCAGGGGCAAGGGCATCCCACTTTTCCTCCTCCATGGTCTCACTCACCAGCAGTCCGTCCCGGGAGAAAATCTGTCCAATCAGCCTGCGAAGACGCTCCTGCAATGCAGCTGCCTGCCCATCAAAATCGCGGGTCAGATCACTCACCAACCGGTATAATGCAATCCCACCGGTGGCATCATTAAATGCTGCCGCCGGAGAAAGGTAGGACATTGCACGGGTGGCGGAAGCCGCATGTCCGGCTGTCGTCAGACTCATCTCCATCCGGGATTTCATCTGTAAAAGGATCTCCTTCAGCCGTTTTGTGTCACTGAGGTCAGTAGCGGTAAGTATCTCTCCTACCAGCTCCATTCCCCGTGACAGCTGCGGCTCCAATACCTTGACGCAAACCTCAAAGCGTGCGTCCCATTTATTTTCATTGTCATTATCCACAAACAGATTCAAGGTAGATGCGATGCCGCCGGTGGCAAGGTTGATCTCCTCTGCCAGCTCGCTGTAGCCTAAGGAATCCGTATCCATATATCCAAGGACGTCCTTTAAAATACCAAGATAAGGTAAATCCTCCTCCTTTAGATGATTCAGCTCAAACAACAGATCGATATAATAAATTCCGTTGGTGGGATAATCATGACAAACCACCGGGACAGATGCCATTTCACGCAATTCATTGGAAAAAGGTGCCGTCTCCTTTTTCATATCCCCTCTGGTCAAAAGGGGAATTTTTTCCAGATCCTCCTTTGGTGAAGGCTCCTCCTGGTAAGCCTTTAAGTGGGCTGTGGCTTCTACGAGACGAAGGATCTCCTCCTTGGTCAGGGACTGCTTGTATGCCGCAAGCTCTCGCTCCAGGGCACGATCATTTTCGCTGGTCAGGCCACGCTTCGGAATCACCGTAAGAATCGATGCATGGGAATTGTCAAGGAGCCATGTCCGGATCAAGCCTTCAAAATAGCCATCATTTTCCTCCGCTTTTTTACGCAAAAATGCAAAGGTCTCTCCTGCTTCGATATGCATAAAGGGCTCATTCTCATCATAAAGCCAGCTGTCCATGCACTGTAATCCGTAGATCAGTCCCTTGGGGAAAGTGCCAAAATCTGCCTCCCGGTATTTAAATTCCGCACTGTTGATGGAAGCCAGCAGTGACTTTTGCCGGATGCCATCCTTACAGAGCTGCTCTAATGTATCTCTGATGGTAGCTACAAACCGGTCAGCATCTTCTGCATTGGCATTTTTTGCTACAATGGAAAGATAGGGCTGATAGGTAGAGCTTTCAAAGGAACTCATGATATCTGTTCCGATGCCTGCATCCAGCAATGCCTGTCTCAGCGGCGCACCCGGCGCACCAAGCAGCGCATAATCCAGCACATCAAAGGCCAGATAAAGTTCCCGGTTCAATGCTGTATCAATCACCAGATTGTATGCCAGATAGGTATTATTTTCCAGTGGCTCGTTGCTGGCTACCGGATAATCAAAGGAAAGCTTCACCGGAGCTGCAAAGGGGCCTTGTCTGTCGATTGTGGAATCCACCGGCTGCCGATCATACTGTGACAGATATTGCTCATCGATCCACTTAAGCTTTTCTTCCATATCCATATCGCCATACAGATAAATATAGGAATTGGACGGATGATAGTAACGTCTGTGAAAATCAAGATAGGCCTCATAGGTCAGCTGCGGAATGACCTGGGGATCTCCGCCGGACTCATTTGCATAAGTCGTGTCCGGAAACAGAGAATTGAGGATTACCCGATCCAGCACGCCCTCCGGTGAAGAAAAGGCTCCCTTCATCTCATTGTATACAACACCATTGATGGTAATAGGCGCATCCTCATTCTCCAGCTCGTAATGCCAGCCCTCCTGCAAAAAGATCTCCTGATATTTATAAATATTCGGATGAAAAACCGCATCCATATAAACATGGATCAGATTTTGAAAATCCTTGTCATTGCAGCTGGCTACGGGATAAACGGTCTTGTCCGGATAGGTCATGGCATTTAGAAATGTGTTCAGTGAGCCCTTGGCCAGCTCCACAAAGGGATCCTTCACCGGAAAATCGTCCGAACCGCACAGTACCGTATGCTCGATAATATGAGGCACGCCGGTGGAATCATCCACCGGTGTACGGAAAGCGATATAAAAGACCTTGTTCTCATCGTCATTCTCTACCAGGGCAATTCGCGCGCCGCTCTTTTTATGTCGTAGCAGTGTTCCCTTTGAACCAAGATCCGTCAGCGCCTCTTCCCGGATCAGCTCATATGCTGTCAGCTGTGATAGTTGTGTGCTATTCAATCTCATCTTCCTCCATCTGAGTATCTATTCGTTTGCCTTCACAAGTATAACACGTTTATTTTCCAAAAAAAAGGAAAAACAGCCATTCCACGAATGGAATGACTGTTTCGGTGTGCAAAAACAAAATATTGTGGCAAATTAGATTCTGGTAACGTTTGCTGCCTGAGGTCCTTTTTCTCCCTCTACAACTTCGAACTCAACCTTCTCGCCATCCTTCAATTCCTTGAAGCCGTCCATATTCAATGCTGAAAAATGAACAAATACTTCGTTGCCGGCTTCATCAGAAATAAATCCGTAGCCTTTTTTTGCATTAAACCACTTTACAGTTCCCTGCTGCATAAATACTTCCTCCTAAAAAATGAATTACTTGAAACTCTACCCCTCATTGGTGCAGCTTTTTCAACGCTGAATCTAAGTTATCATATTTCAGCAATTTTGTCAATTCTTTTCCACAAAAAAGCCCCGAATTTATCGAACATGCACATCTAATTGGGGGAATGCAATCTCAATGCCTGCCTGGTCGAATTCCAGCTTGATCTGTTCATTGAGCAGCCACAGCTCATTCCAATACTGCCCCGGATCGGTCCAGACAAATACTTTCAGTCTCACACTGCTCTCCGCCAACTCAGAAATGACCACCTGGGGATCAATCTCCTTGATCCGAAAATCCGAGTCACATGCAATCCGCGAAAGCAGCTGTTTGGCCTCGGACAGATTGGCACTATAGGCCACATCCACACTCACACCCAGTCTACGCTTGCCGCTTTTCGTCAGGTTCGTCATGCTGTTGTTGGCCAGTGTTCCATTGGGAATCACCACAAGGGTCTCATCATAGGTACGAAGCGTCGTATAAAAAATCGATATTTCGTGCACATAACCCTCATTTTTCCCGGTTCCCTCGATGATATAATCACCCACCACAAAGGGCTTTAGGATCAGGATCAGCACTCCG
>CAVITM010000148.1:0-5416 GCA_963645455.1 Moraxellaceae bacterium
GTATGGGCATCATCTGCATTGACAATGCCCAGGCGACACTTCTGAAAAAGCAATCCCTTGGCAGCCATATATTCCTCAAAAGAAGCATGCTCGTTGGGTCCGATATGGTCCGGCTCTAAATTTGTAAAAATACCGATGTCAAAGGTAAAACCGTCCACACGGTGCATCATCAGTCCCTGGGAGGATACCTCCATCACCACGATATCCATGCCAGCATCTGCCATTTTTTTGAAGCTTTCCTGAATCACATAGGACTCCGGCGTTGTATTGACGGCGGGAATATGTGTATCTCCGATGATGGTCTCGATGGTTCCGATGAGACCGACACGATATCCTGCATGCTCCAAAATAGATTTGATCATATAGGTGGATGTGGTCTTGCCCTTGGTACCTGTGATGCCGATGGTCTTCAACCGCTCTGCCGGATGTCCGAAATAGGCGGCAGACAGCTCAGCCAATGCGATTCTCGTATCTTTTACGGAAATCACCGTCACATTTTCCGGTACTTCCACCTCCTGCTGCACGATGACAGCAGCTGCGCCGGACTTACAAACACTGGGCAAAAAGGTATGCCCGTCCACAACTGCGCCCTTGATGCATACAAAGACACTGCCCGGTGTCACCTTTCTGGAATCATAGACCAAGTCTCCTACTTCAATATCGGTACTGCCCTGCAGGCAGCTGTATTCCATTCGTTCTAATAATGTGTGTAATCTCATGGTGTCCTCCCGTTTTACGTTACGCGAATCTTTTTTACTATCTTATTGCTTTTTCATAAGTCGCGCAAGTAGGTTATGCGTAAAAAAAAGAGAGCGGATCTTGTCCACTCCCTTTTTGTTCAATCGATTTATCCTTTTACTGCGCCGGCTGTCTGGCCGCCCACAATATATTTTTGTCCCAACAGATAGATGATCAGCACCGGTGCACAGGTTAAGAGCACATCCGCACAGATCAGGTTCCAACTCATCTCGTACTGGCCGAAGAAATTGTATACCGCCAGAGTCATGGGCCATTTTTCGGAAGAATTCAAAAAATACAAAGGCATAACGAACTCATTCCAGGTATTTAAGAAGCACAGCACTCCTGCCGTAACTACCGCCGGCTTTAAAAGCGGGAAGATAATCTTGAAAAACAGGGTGCCCGGTCCGCAGCCGTCAATCACCGCTGCCTCATCCAGCTCTACCGGAAGCTTTGATACAAAGCCGTAGATCAGGAACACGGTAAAGGGTGTCTGCATCGCTACATACAGTAAGATAATACCGACGGAGCTGTTGTTTAAATGCAGTGTCTGCATCACTTTCATCAGGGATACATAGTTAACCGGAACCACCATTCCAAGAATCACATACATATAAACCGCCTGAAAGCCCCGGGTTCTTCTTCTGGAAAATACGAAGGCTGCCATACAGGCCAGCATAGTGGCCACAACGGTGGCTGAGCCTGCATAAAGGAAGGAATTTAAAAAGCTTTGCAGCAATTTTCCCTTTTCAATGACAGTGGCAAAATTTGAAAAATTCCAGGTCTCTGGCAATGCCAGGTTCATCTGCATGACCTCGCCGTCACCCTTGAAGGAATTGATCACAATCAAAAGCACCGGAATCAGTACGGTCAGTGAAAAAAGCCATGCGATGATATTCTGAACAATTTTTTGCGCCGTTCTTTTTGCTTTCATTATTCAACCACCTCATCTTTCGTAAGAATCTTGACCATAAAGTAACCGATCACAATCATGAAGATAAACATAACGGAACTGATGGTAGTACCCTCTGCGTACAGTCCCTTGGAGAACATCTTGAATACCGCCGTGTACATCACCTCTGTCCGGTGTCCAGGGCCGCCGTTGGTGAGGGCGTATACCATATCAAATACCTTCAGTCCGTACAGGACGTTTAAGACGATACATACCGCGATGGTCTGCCGCAGCATGGGCAGTGTAATATTTTTAAACTTTTTCCATGCATTAGCGCCGTCGATGGCTGCTGCCTCATAATATACCTTGGGGATCGCTGCGATACCGGCAATCATCATGGTCATAATATAACCGGTACCTCTCCAGATATCTACTGCCATGACGCTGCCGAAAGCGATGTTTGGATCTACCAGCCATTTCTGTTCCAGACCGCTCAGTCCGATGGCACGGAGAGCCTCATTTAAAAATCCGTTCTTAGGATTTAAAATAGAGGTAAATACCAGACCCGTAACAAGGATGGGCAGTACGCTGGGCAGATATAAAATGCCTCTGTGGAAATTCTGTCCCTTAATATGACTGCTGAGAACTACTGCTAAAAACAATCCCAGCACCGTCTTAAAGGCGGTAGTCACAACCGTAAACAGCAGCGTATTTTTAATATAGTCTAAATAATCGCCGCCGCCTTCAAATACTTCTTTGAAGTTTTGAAGCCCCACAAAATGCAGTTCCTTTGAATACGCGGACCAGTCCGTAAAGGAATAACCGATACCGATGATACCCGGCAATACACTTAGCAGGGTATAGATCACGATGGCTCCGATGGCAAAGTACCATGGATACAGCTTTGCTTTGTTCATAATCATTTTCCTCCCAATCATTACTGGAAAATTCCCTTTTCCTTTACCTATTTTAACCAAAAGATTTCTCCCATTCCATGCATGGTTTTGTTTGTTTTTTGTGTTTTTTTAACCTCTGCCTATCACTTTTTTGTCTACTATGCTATAATACTAGCTATGAAAAAGCAAAAAACCACCAACATCCGGCGACTTCTAACAAAATATTTCATTTTTCTCGCTATGATCGTACTGATCGTGACCACAGCCCTGGTCTGCATGATCCAGTACCGCACCTCCAGGGACAGTGCCAAGGAGAATCTGGATTACACCTGCCGTTCTATCGCAGAGAGCATCAATCTGTATGTGAAGCAGCTAGATACCATCATTTTGAATTCCATCAATTCCGACGATCTGACCGACTCACTGGAAAAATATGCCAGTGACTATTACGATGACTATGAGCACCAGCAGCAGCGTATCCATATCTCTTCCGTATTGATCTCCCTGAAGGGCTTCGAATACAGTGTCCGTCAGCTGAATGCCTATTCCCTGCTGGATAAAGGCTATGGCGTGGGGGATTATATCGGCCCCTTAAGCGGCTATACGGATGAGCCCTGGTTTGCGGCCGCCCTGGCTGCCGGAGGGCGCAAGTATATTCCCCTGGTCAGCGACAGCTCCGGTTATCTGTCCATCTACCGCACCTACTATGACAGCTATCATCAGCCGGACGGCATCATCGAGGCGCGCATGAGATATACGGATGTTTTTCATGCAGCGATTCATACCTCCTCAGCCTACGACCCTACGATCATCGTCTATGACAGCAACGGCTCCGTCATTTACCCTGCCGGTGATGATCTGACCGAGGAGCTTTTTCCTTATTGGGAATACCGGTTTCTTTCCAGCGGCACAATTCAAAATACCCTGTTGAGCCGTCAGGAATATGTGACCTTTTCAACAGCTGCCCGGGCCGGCATGACGGTGGTGACCATCGTACCAAACTCCCGGTTTGTGGCACAGATTCTGTCCTCCAATATGGCAGCTATCTTTATTTTTATACTGGTGCTTTTTCTCGGAACCGGGCTGGCCTTTTATATGGCTCGTATCCTGTCCGACCCCGTCACAGAGATCTATTCCTTTTTGTCAAAGGCTGACAAGGAGGCCAACGAGCAGCTGCAAATGGAGCCCACCGGCATTCTGGAATACGACCAGCTCATCTGGTCCATCAATCAGTATATTGCTGATTCCAAGGCACAGACGCAGCAGATTCTCACCCTTAATGAGCAGGAAGTGCAGGCCCAGATGCTGGCGCTCCAGTCTCAGATGAATCCGCATTTTCTCTACAATTCTCTGGCCAGTATCACGGAAATGGCCAGGGAGGGTCTGACGGATTCCATCGCCACCATGACCATGAATATCTCACAGATTCTGCGCTATATTTCCTCCAACCGCCAGCAGTCCACCACCATCGAGGAGGAGCTGGAGCTGTGCGATATGTATCTGGAGTGTATGAAGCTTCGCTTTGCGGATGCGCTGCACTACCGGTTTGACGTAGCTGACGAGATGCTGGATGAGCAGATTCCAAAGCTGTGTATCCAGCTTCTGGTGGAAAATGCCATCAAATCCGTCACTACCCTCTCACCGCCATGGAATATTCGTGTCTATGGCCACACAGAGGACGACACCTGGTATATCGAGGTGCAGGACAACGGACCGGGGTTTGATTCTGAGATTGAGCAGAAGCTTCGCCATCAGATGGACGACATTTTAAAAACGAAGACGCTTCCAAGCCTGCAGATTGAGGGCATGGGAATCTTAAATATTTTCATCCGCTTCTATCTCTTAGATGGTATTACCTTCATCTTTGATTTCGGAAACAGACCGGAAGGCGGAGCCTTTGTAAAGGTAGGAAGGAAAATCACACATGAAAAAGATTGATCATTTTAATCTACTGATTGCAGAGGATGAGTATTATCTGCGGCAGTCGCTGATTCACAGCATCGAGGCAGTGGGCCATCCCTTTGCGGTAGCCGGAGAAGCAAAAAACGGCCAGGAGGCCTTGGATATTCTGCAAAAGGAGCAGATCCACATCGTCATCACAGACATTCAGATGCCGGTGATGGACGGACTCTCCCTGGCCAGACAGATCCACCTGCTGTACCCGGAGATCATCACCGTGATCATCACCGGATATTCAGAATTTGAATATGCCAGAGAGGCGCTGCGCCAACAGGTATATGACTATATCACCAAGCCGGTGAACGAGCAGGACATGGCAAATATACTGGCAAAAATCCAGCTGAAGCTGTCCATGAGCTATGAGCTTCCGGATGATCCATCCATCTCCGGCAGCGATTCCGAAAGCTATGCCGCCCAGCTCAGTGCTTATATTCAGGATCACTATATGGAGGATATCGACTTTGGGGCATATGCCGAAGGCATGGGATTTTCCTCTGCCTATCTGACCAAAGTCTTTAAAAAACATACCGGCACCACACCCATCAAGATGCTCACAGAGATTCGCATCCACCACGCCAAACAGCTGCTGACCACCACGGAGATGACCATTCAGGAGATTGGGGATGCAGTAGGCTATCCGGATCAGTTTCATTTCAGCAAGACCTTCCGAAAAATCGTGGACTGCAATCCATCCGCTTACCGAAGTTCCCACTCGCAAAAAGAAGAATTGTAGAAAAAAAAGAAGAGCCGTAGATTTTTTCTACAGCTCTTCTTTTTTATTTATTTGTAACTATTCGTAACTGTTCAGCACAGGCTGAAGCACTTGCTGCTGAAGCCGTACAAAAACGTATAGTTTGAAAAGATTCGGCGATTTTTAAATGCGACAGCATCGCCGAATCTCGTATCTGTTCAGGTGGTTCTGAACAGATAC
>CAVITM010000149.1:0-5368 GCA_963645455.1 Moraxellaceae bacterium
GTATACTCATGTCCACGAACAAACGGCTGAATAATGTAATCCCCAATCTGATCAGCATACATTTTCAGACTCTCAGCATTCTCAACCTTGAATGCATTGACAGAACTGCTGCCATCCTTCGGCTTTATAAATGCCGGATAGCCTGATTTATACTTTCTCCAGTCATTGACCGGCATCGGAGCGTGTAAGCCACAATCTGCAAAAAACCGACTTGTATGATTCTTGTCCCGACAAATGCGAATCTTATCCGATTCACTTATCATCACTCGCGTACCAATAGTTTCAAACCTTTCTTTGTTTTCCGCCAAAGTCAAGAGATCTGTATCGATTGTAGGAATGAGAAGGTCAATTCTATCTGCCTCACAAATACTCAGTAGGTTATCTATATACTTCTCATCTTTCATTGCGACTACTTTTCTTGTATAGTCACAGTAAGCAAGAGCTGGAGCCGTCCCAGTCATATCAGCACCGTAGATTTTCAAATCTTTATTCAGCACCAATGCTGCATTGCGAAAAGCTTGAAGAAGCTCTACTCGACGGCCAACTCCAGTGAATAATATATTTATCATGCCGTCCTCCTTCCTGCCTCTATATACCTTCATACAGCCCATCCGGGTTAGAAAAATATATGCTTCGCATGCCAAGCATCTGCGGTGCATAAAAATCCTTACTCCGGTTGTCGCCCACGTAAGCCATCTGCTCATAGGGCAGGCCCAGCCGTCGCTGCATGATCTCGAAGCAGATCGCATTGGGCTTGCGGAAGGCCGCCACATCCCCATGGCCAGCCATCTCATCCGTCACGATTATTTCGTCGAATAAGGGGGCCAGCTGAAGCGCCCGGATCTTTGCGTACTGTCCCTCTACGCGTCCATCTGTCAGCAATCCCAGCTTATAGCCTCTTTCACGAAGATCCCGCAGCAGCTGTTCTGCGCCCTCATACAAATGAATCTGCGGCTGCTGATAGTGGTAAATGCGCAGACATTTTTCTTTTAATTCCTCACTGTAGATCCCCTGCTGATGCAGCATCTCATCGATAGCATTCTGCTTTTGCAAAAAAGCATTCCACAGCTGGTCATACACTTCCTGCTCTGCTCCCAAAAACAAACGGCTGATCTGATGATATCCGCTGCGCACGTATTCTTTTTCAGAATATAACGTGTCATCCAAATCAAAAACAACCGCCTGCAAGCCATCAGTGTGCGCTGCTACGTCCTGTATATTTGAAATCTTGATCAATGTCTGGTCCTTCATGTAACCCCCAAAAAGTATATTACAATTTATTTCGATAATTCTCTAACTGATGAAAAATACCAACTACATTCACAACATCTGCTCTCACATCAAAAATAAGGATATAATCCATCTGTGAAATAACTGCTTCCCGATATCCTCTCTTTGCAAGATATGGATCTCTGCATTCTGCAAATTGATACGGGTTGACCTCCAGTCTATCATAAATTCCGTCAATGCAATCTAACAGATGCTTCGCCGCCTGTTCATTCTTTAAACGATAAACCAAATGATACGTAAGATTATCCAACAATTCGTCGGCCTGCTCTGTAACAGTTAACTTATAAGCCATACTTTGCCCTCGTTTCCCTAAGTGCGGTTCTGGCATCCTTTACCTTTCCTGCCTCTATCTGTTTTTCAGATATCTCTATGTCCCTGTATATAGAAATCTGTCTCATGGTTGACTCGTAAATCTCCATACTCATAATCACCATATCTCCATAGCCATTTTTCGTAACATAAATTGGCTCCTCTGCCTTGTGACACATATCAGATATTTCCGAAGTATTTTTCAAGTCTTTAATTGGAATTATTTGTGGCATAAGATACACCTCCTTGTTTAAGGCCTGCCAAAACAGTAAACGACAGTAAAAATATTTTTGAACAGTTACTTCAGATCTTTAATTGGAATTATCTGTGGAACCTTCCCTCGCCCGAATCTCGGCCAGATTGCCTTCGTGGTTGAGCTCTACCCCTTCCACCTTGATAAATACCTTTTTTATAGTGATAAAAATGATCTTCAGATCGCCCAAAAATGTGATGCGATCGACGTACTTCAAGTCCCAGTCGAATTTTTCCTCCCAGGTCAGGCAGTTGCGGCCATTCACCTGAGCCAGACCGGTCAGACCCGGACGCACATCATGACGATGGCGCTCCTGTTCTGTATAGTAGGGGAGGTAGCTAACCAGCAGCGGCCGCGGCCCCACGATGGCCATGTCTCCCCGCAAAATATTCAAAAGCTCCGGCAGCTCGTCCAGGCTGGTATGCCGCAGTGTCTTTCCAAAATGGGTCAGCCGGACCTCATCCGGCAGCAGATCCCCCTTTTCATCCCGGGCATCTGTCATGGTGCGGAATTTGTAGAGCCGAAAGATCTGTCCATCCCGCCCCGGCCGGTCCTGTGTAAAAAGCACGGGGCTGCCCAGCTTCCTGCGAACCAGAATCGCCGTGACCAGCAAGGTGGGGCTAAGCACCACCAGTGCCACGCCGGAAAGCAGCGCATCCAGCGGCCTTTTCATATATTTTTCATAGACGCCATATGGTCTGTGTGTCATGTGTTCATCCTCACTGCTTTGATCATTCCCGCCCCGATCTCACACATCATCCCTCGTAATATTTTTCAGCCATTTGAATTTGAAATAATGGATGAAAACGATGGGCATTTTTTCGAATTCGTCCAGGGTGATGACAAAATAGACCCAGACGGGGGAAAGCTTCCACACGTAGGCGGCCAGCGCCGCCAGAGGGACTGCGATGCACCACATCACGCCGGAATCCGCGATCATACCGAATTTGGAATCCCCGCCGCCACGGAAGCATCCGCAGATGAGGCAGGTATTGATGCCCTCCCCTACCAGACGCCAGGTGGTCATGATCATGATCATGCCCAGATAGGTAATGGCGGTGTCCGTCAGCTTGCCCCGGTAAAACTCCATCATAAAAGGGCGGATGGCCAGGATCACGCCGCTGCCCAGCAGACTCACGAAAAAGGTCAGCAGCAGCATCCGCTTTGCATACACCTTGGTCTCCTTGATCTTGTTGGCGCCCAGACTCTGGCTGACCACGATGGTAGTGGCATTGGCAAAGCCCCGGCAGACGATGGCGCCGATATTGACCACCATCACCGCCACCGCATTGGCCGCCACCATATCATCTCCGATATGACCGATGATGGCAGTAAAAGCGGAGGAAGCCAGACTCCACATCAGATCATTGACCACAGAAGGCGCACTGATCTTCATAAAATCCGTAAATAAAACGCCGGTGCGCTGAAAGATATTTTTCACACGCAGACGCATCTCTGTGCTCCGCGCCGAATAAATCAGGCACAACAAAGTCTCTACCACTCTGGCCGTCACAGTGCCCAGAGCCACGCCCACTACGCCAAGCTTGGGCATTCCAAATAATCCAAAGATAAAAGTGGCATTCAGACAGACATTCACGATCAAAGATATCACATAGATAATAGACGGGAAAAATGCCTTGCCGATGCTGCGCAAGGCGCTGACATAGATCTGGGCAAAGCCCATAAATACAAAAGAAAATGACACTACCCGCAGGTAGGTAATTCCCGCTTCAATGGTCTGGGGGCTGTCTGTAAACAGCTGCATAATGTATCTCGGGAAGAAAAAGGATACCACAAAAAACAGCAGTGAGATCAGAACCACCACCCTGGTGGACAGACCGATGATGCGCTCTGCCGTCCGATGATCTCCCTTGCCCCAGTACTGGGCGCACAACACGGACGTACCTGCAGCCAGTCCATAGTAAAAACAAAAGAGGACAAAGGTATACTGATTCGCCAGGGAAGACGCAGCCATGGCTGTCTGACTGACATAGCCCAGCATGATGGTATCTGCCGAATTGACCAAGGTAGAGATCAGATTCTGGATCATGATCGGAAATGCCAGCTGCAGCGCATAGCGGAAAAATTGTCTGCGGTTCATCATCGTTTTTTATCCTCAAAAGTTCAGTTTCCGGCCATCCGTACTCTTCGGTTGATACCGATACCGATGCCCATCAGCGCCCAGTACAGCGGAGCCACCGTGATAGTGGAGTCGTTGGCCAGGCCGGAGATCATGTAGGCGGCAGTGCCCAGCAGAATCGCAAAGCCCACTGCTGCCAGCGGTGTGGTGAGGCGCTGCTTGAAATAGAGCCGCGCACTGGAGATAAAATACCAGATATAAAATACCAAAAAGCAAATCAGCGACAGCAGGCCACTCTGTACAGCGATCTGAAGGTAGAGATTGTGGGGCTTGGACAGAATCAGATTGTCGTAGCCGTTGTTGTATTTGCTGACGAAATCTCCATTAGGGAATACCACGGCGTAAGTGTCCGCACCGGATCCCAGGAAAATATAGTCTTTCAGCAGAGCGATGGTCTTGTTCCAGATATAGCCACGACCATTGGCCAGGCTGGTGAAATGTGTGAGGGGCTCGAAGCTGTCAGAAACAGTGTCCTCCGTCAGCTTCACCACCTTGCCCAGATCCGTGTAGTAATAGTAGGTGCCATCATCGCTGAGCTCATTGGTGAATGACCAGCCCTTGTCATCGATCTGCACCATAAATCCGTAAACCACCGGATCCTCACTGAGGAGCACCGGCGTCAGGGTAAAGCCGGAAAACCGGTCATCATCCACCGTGTAATAGTAGTAGCTCTCGTCCTCGGAGAGCGCATAGGTATAGGAAATATTCGCCTGATCCTGATCGTAGAGATTGAAAGCGATAAAATCATCCTGCTCCAGCATCTGGATATGCAGCTGATTGCCCTTGTAATCGATCTCTACGTTATCATCCCGGGTAAAAATATTTTCCAGATCTGTCTTTTCCGTATCGGATGCTGCCAGATAGGCACTGACCCGGGGCGCTATGAGGGCACATCCTGCCACAAAGCACACCACGATGGCTGCCAGGGGAATCCATAACAGCTTTTGCCGGCGTACATTTTTTAACAGTACAAAAAGGATAGCAAAGCCAGCTGCTCCCGCCAGGCCGATCCATGCGGTGGTAGATTCTGCGCCGATCATGGCGATCATGAGGCCAACAATCAGCAGGGCTGAAGCGATACGCACCAGCAGATTTTTGCAGGCGATCAGAAGCATCACAAAAATGGGCACAAAGAGTATCGTATAACAGCCTACGTAGTTGATATTATAAAAAGGTCCGTATACCGTGCCCAGCTCAAAGGTGAAGGAATAGCCCTGTCCTTCATAGATCAGACGGTAAATATCCAGCTTGAAATACTGCAGTACACAGATGGCAGCCACCAGAGCGGCTCCGACGATGATCATGCCAAGTAGCGGCTTGTCCGAATCGTGGTAAACCACCACATAATAGCAGTAAAAAATCGCCACGACATAGGC
>CAVITM010000150.1:0-5327 GCA_963645455.1 Moraxellaceae bacterium
GAAAAAAATTCGTATTTGTGTAGGTTAAATGCTTCATAAAAAAACTCCCTTTTGATGGTAATAAAGTAAGTATACACAACTTTTGTTCGCCAAAAAAGACAAAAAACAGATGTTTTCTGTACATTTTTTTATGACAAAATTTTTCATTGTGCTATAATCATTAGGCATAAGCAATTTTACAATAAAGGAAAGAGAGGTCTATGGGATGGGATTACGAACGTTTAGAGGCGGAGTGCATCCTTTCGAGGGCAAAGAACTGTCAAAAGACAAGCCTGTAGAAGAGTATCTGCCCAAGGGCGATCTGGTGTTTCCGGTGTCTCAGCATATCGGTGCTCCCGCACAGCCGGTTGTCGCTGTTGGTGACAGGGTGAAAAAGGGACAGCTGATCGCAGAGGCTGGTGGATTTGTTTCAGCCAATATCTATTCGTCGGTTTCAGGAACCGTCAAGGCGATTGCGCCCCATCGTGTTGCTACCGGTGACATGGTTCATTCGATCGTTATTGAAAATGATGGAAACTATGAGGAAGTAGAATACGACAGCGTAGAAGATGTCAGCGCACTTTCAAAGGAAGAGATTATCGACCGTGTAAAAAAGGCCGGTGTTGTCGGCATGGGAGGTGCAGGATTCCCCACACACGTCAAGCTTTCTCCGAAGGATCCGGACAAGATTGATTACATCATTGCAAACTGTGCAGAGTGTGAGCCCTATCTGACATCGGATTATCGCAGAATGTTAGATAATCCGGAACTGCTTGTGGGTGGATTAAAGATTGTGCTGCAGCTGTTTGACCATGCAAAGGGTGTACTTGGTGTGGAGAATAACAAGCCGGACTGCATCGCCAAGCTGCAGGCTCTGTGCAAGGACGAGCCCCGGATTGAGGTGGTTCCGCTCCAGACAAAATACCCCCAGGGTGGTGAGCGTCAGCTGATCAAGGCTGTTTCAGGACGAGAGATCAACTCAAAAATGCTGCCGGCAGATGCAGGCTGCATTGTGGATAATGTAGAGACATTAGTCTGCATTTACCGTGCGGTCAAGGAAGGAAAACCGGTGACCAACCGCATCTTTACCGTGACTGGTGATGCAGTGGTAGATCCCCGCAACTTCTATGTGAGCGTTGGTACCAACTATGCAGAGCTTTTGGAGGCCGCAGGCGGATTGAAGGAATCCGGTGCAGAGAAGATGATCTCCGGTGGTCCCATGATGGGCTTTTCCATGTTTGATCTGAATGTCCCCATTACCAAGACGAACTCCTCACTGCTTTGCCTTTCTACCGATGAGGTATCTCATCTTGAACCCACCGCCTGCATCAATTGCGGACGCTGCGTAGAGGCATGTCCGGAGCTTCTTGTTCCGTCAAGACTTGCAAAGCAGGCTGGCCTAAAGCTTGGTGAGGAATTTGAAAAATGGAACGGAATGGAATGTATCGAGTGCGGCAGCTGCAGTTTTATCTGTCCTGCAAAACGTCCGCTGGCACAGTCCATCAAGACCATGAAAAAAGATATTCTTGCGGCAAGACGCAAAAAATAGAGAAAGAGGTGTAAGACATGGATAACATTTTACATGTTTCATCATCACCCCATGTGCGTTCAAAGGATTCTACCAACCGGATTATGGCATATGTGATCATCGCACTTTTGCCCACCACCTTGTTTGGTATTTACAACTTTGGACCGAAGGCACTGCTGTTGATCCTTGTTACCATCGCCAGCTGTGTTGCCACTGAGTGGGTGTTTGAGAAAATCATTCATAAAAAAAGTACCATCGCTGATCTGAGTGCGGTTGTCACGGGACTTCTTTTGGCACTCAATCTTCCGGTGACACTTCCCTGGTGGGAGGCAGTCATCGGCGGTGTTTTTGCAATCGCCATTGTGAAGATGATGTTTGGCGGCCTTGGCCAGAACTTCATGAACCCGGCGTTAGGTGCCAGATGCTTCCTTTTGATTGCATTTGCTGCGGATATGACCAATTTCCAGACGGATACCTATACCGGGGCGACACCGCTTGCTGCTATGCGTGAGGGCGAGGTCATCAACAGCATGGACGCTTTGATCGGACGCACGGCTGGTACTATCGGAGAGACCAGTACCATTGCCATTTTGATCGGTGCCATTATCCTTATTTTACTGGGTGTGATTACCCTTGCCATCCCTGCCAGCTATCTGATCGCATTTGTGATCTTTATGCTTATCTTTGGCGGCCATGGCTTTGATATGTATTATATTGTTGCACAGCTGTGCAGCGGCGGTATTATGCTTGGTGCATTCTTTATGGCGACGGATTATGTGACTAGTCCCATTACGCCTCGTGGACGGATCCTGTTCGGTATCTGCTGCGGTATCCTGACCGGATTATTCCGCTGCTTCGGTGCCAATGCAGAGGGCGTTTCCTTCGCGATCATCCTGAGCAACCTGCTGGTTCCCATGATCGAAAAGATCACTATTCCCCGTGCATTCGGCCAGATAAAAGAAAAGAAGGAGGGCAAATAGTATGAATACAAAAAAGATTGTACATGATGCCGTCATCCTTACTGCTTTTACCGTGATTTTAGGATTTTTACTGGGACTTGTATATGAGATTACAAAGCAGCCCATTGCAGATGCAGATGCAGCTACGGCACAGGCTGCCTACAAGCAGGTATTTGAAGATGCAGATTCCTTTGAAGCCCTTGAAGGTTTTGACAAGGACGCAGCTACGGAAGAGGTTGTAGCAGCAGGCTATACCGACTCCATTGATGATATTCAGGTGGCAAAGGATTCCGCCGGAGAGGCACTGGGCTATGTAGTGACTGTAACGGCAAAGGATGCCAGCCAGTCTACCATCACATTTTCCGTTGGTATTCAAAACGACGGAACAGTGAACGGATATTCTATCACGGATATTTCTGAGACTCCGGGTCTTGGCATGAAGGTGGAGGAAGAAGATTTTTATTCCCAGTTCCAGGGCAAGCTGGTGGATACCTTTACGGTTGTTAAAAATACACCTGCCGCAGATGACGAGATTGAGGCGATCTCCGGTGCCACCATTAGTTCAAAAGCAATGGCAAATGGCGTAAATGCAGCTCTTACCTATTTCCGCGCAGAATTAGGAGGTGCACAGTAATGAACAAATATACAGAACGTTTATTTAACGGTATTATCAAGGAAAATCCCACCTTCGTTTTGATGCTGGGTATGTGCCCCACCTTAGCGGTTACATCCTCTGCCATCAACGGACTGGGCATGGGTCTTTCCACAACAGTTGTTTTGATCCTGTCCAATATGCTGATCTCCGCATTTCGAAAGGTCATTCCGGATGGCGTTCGTATGCCGGCATATATCGTGATCGTTGCATCTCTTGTAACGATTGTAGAATTCTTGATGAAGGCTTATTTACAGTCACTTTCTGCAGCGCTGGGCGTATATATTCCGCTGATCGTTGTAAACTGTATTATTTTGGGACGTGCCGAGAGCTATGCTTCCAAGAATCCTGTGCTTCCGTCTATGTTTGATGGTATCGGTATGGGACTTGGCTTCACTCTGGGATTGACCTGCATCGGAATCGTTCGTGAGATCCTTGGTGCCGGACAGCTCTTCGGTGTTCAGATTTTATCATTGAGCTGGTTTACCCCTATCACGATTTTTGTTATGGCTCCCGGTGCATTCCTCGTGCTGGCTTTCCTTGTGGCAGGCATGAATATTGTCCGGAAGCGTATGGATGAAAAGGGCAAGCCTCTGGCTGAGCCTGCCGGCTGCCTCAGCGGCGACTGTTCCGGCTGTGCACATGCCAGCGTATGTGCAGATAAGAAGGAGGTGACAGACAAATGAAAGAACTTATCATCATCGCAGTAGGATCTGCCATCGTCAACAACGTGGTGCTTAGTCAGTTCCTTGGTATCTGTCCATTCCTTGGTGTATCCAAGAAGACAGAGACAGCTGCAGGCATGGGCGGTGCGGTTATTTTCGTTATCACACTGTCATCCTTTGTAACAGCACTGATTTATAAGTATATTCTTGCAAATGCATATCTGGCCAGCATCGGAATCGACCTGACTTATTTAAAGACCATCGTTTATATTCTGGTGATTGCCTGCCTGGTACAGTTTGTGGAGATGTTTTTGAAAAAGAAGATGCCGCCCTTGTATGAATCCCTGGGTGTATATCTGCCCCTGATCACCACCAACTGTGCAGTGCTTGGTGTTGCGCTGACAAACGTGACCAAGGAATATGGCATCGCAGCCAGCGTGGTAAATGGATTCGCAACAGCCTTCGGATTTTTCCTTGCCATTGTTCTGATGGCAGGTATCCGTGAGAAAATCCAGTACAATGATATTCCGAAGACCTTTCGGGGAACAGCGATTGTGCTGATCACTGCAGCCCTGATGTCGATTGCATTTATGGGCTTTTCAGGAATGATCTAGGAGGAGGAAGAGCATGAGTATAACAGCAATTCTTGTAGCTGCCGCAGTGGTTGGCTGCACAGGTGTTTTAATTGGATTCTTCCTCGGCATTGCCGGTGAAAAGCTTGCGGTAGAGGTAGATGAAAAAGAAGAAGCGATTCTTGGTGTGCTCCCCGGAAACAACTGCGGTGGCTGTGGCTATGCAGGCTGCTCCGGACTGGCAGCTGCCATCGCCAGTGGTGAAGCACCCATTGGTCAGTGTCCGGTGGGCGGTTCTACGGTTGCAGCCCAGATCGGTGCAATCATGGGAGTTGAGGCCGACGAGAGCACACGAATGGTGGCATTTGTGAAGTGCTCCGGCAATAAAGAGGTTAGTAAAGCAGATTACGCTTATACAGGACTGATGGACTGTACCGCTATGAAGTATGTGCCAAACGGCGGCCCAAAAAGCTGCAACTACGGCTGTCTGGGCTACGGTTCCTGCGTAAAGGCCTGCCAGTTTCACGCGATCCATATTGTAGATGGAGTCGCAAAAGTGGATAAAGAGGCATGTAAAGCCTGCGGCAAATGTGTTGCCACCTGCCCCAAGAGCCTGATCGAGCTCATACCCTATGATGCACAGTATGTAGTTCGTTGTGTTTCAAAGAATAAGGGAAAGGCCGTCATCGATGCCTGCGGTGCAGGATGTATCGGCTGTCATCTGTGTGAAAAGACATGTGAGCATGGCGCAATCACCGTAATTGACAATATCGCGCGTATTGATTACGCCAAGTGTGTTCATTGCGGATCCTGTGCAGAGAAGTGTCCGAAGAAAGTCATTAAATTTATTCATGAGGCATGATCATTGCAGGATTTGATTGTTTTCGTCGATGAAGATGGCTTTTAGAGCTGTCTCCTTTGACAGAATCGGATCTAAGAGATCGTTGGAAGGCATGGAGTTTAAAAGCTCTG
>CAVITM010000151.1:0-5323 GCA_963645455.1 Moraxellaceae bacterium
AACAATTATTGGCCGAATGATCAAAATGATGATGTGTATTAATGACACAACGAACCGGTTTCCCGCACAATTTTTCCAGGAATGCCCTCAGATTACCGGCTCCATATCCGGTATCAATGGCAATTCCCTCATCTTCTCCGACAAGCAGATAATGATAATCCCCGGAGCTCATGATCTGCCAGGTTGTCTCATCAATCCTGGTCACCTCATAATAGGGTTGGTCCATAGGCGTATAGCTTCCATCCTTGTGACGGATCAGAATCTCGTGCTTTGATGAAAAATCTACCGGCATACCTACTCCTCCCTGCATTGCGCAAATATCCACTCGCGGATTGCTTTAATGTCATAGGCAGTCTTCCACGTATTGATATGGTGTTCTCCTCCGTCAGAATGCCAGCCGTCTGCCACAGTCTCCAGTCTGTATGGTGTAAAAATTATATTAGGCTTTTCTTTTTCGATTTCATCTGCGATCTTCGCATACTCTTCCTGAGATAAGCCGGCATTTATCACGCATCTGAAAACACTGGCTCCCGCACGCTCCATATTGACACACATCTGGTTCATGATGGGAAATGCCTTCGCATCCCCCTGGGAACAAAGCATCCACAGCTTCTGTTTTTCCAGTCCCGGAATGTTTCTCTCATCCCACTGACCTGCCACCAGATAAGAGGCCGCAAAATAGTCCGGGTAACGTACATTCAGCACAATAGACGCCATACATCCCATGGACTGTCCCGTTGTATAAATGCGGTTCCGGTCAATACTGTAGAGCTCCAGCACATTGTCCAGTGCTTCCTTGGCATCCTCTAACCGCGGATCCACGTTCCAGTCATCATCCACAATGGGAGGTCCGTCAAACTGTGGTGCAAACACAAAGCAGGGATGATCCTTCTGTACCTCCGGCGATGCCCAGATCAGTGCTCCCATTCCCTGTGCCAGGGCAAGTCTTGTATCTTTTCCGCATGCCCCGGCATCATGAATAAACTGTACCAGAGGGTATTTTTTGTTCGGATCATAATCCCTCGGAATATACAGATTATAATTCTGATTCTGATATTTCATCTGAATAAACAGTTCTTCTTCCTTATTGCAGACTTGATCCGATTTCATCCATTCATCTGCTTTTTCTATGACCCTGCCATCCTCCGTTCTGATTTTCTTGTTTTGTCTGATCAGAACCTGTGCCTCAGTTAAGGAAGCATATTTTCCCTTCCATGGCATTCCCGGACGTATCATGGCGGCCATCTGATCCTGTTCATCCAGATGCAATGTGATCTTGCTGCCTTCGGATTCCACACTGATAATTGTCCGATCCTGCACTTCGAAAGTATCCAATTCCAGCATGGAATCATCGATATTCTCTTTATATTCAATCACTGCTTCCGTACACTTTTCCCCATCAGGTTTTACATTGGTAACCGCAGTAATATGTACAATATCCTTCTCCATTGTCATCTCCTAGCTGATTAAGAACCTCACTTAATCATTAATTTCTTTTACCCTGCAGCAGGAAACAAAATGCCTTGGTTCCACTTCCGTCAACTGCTGCGGCTCTTTACACTTTTCACACGCATAAGGGCAGCGCGGAGCAAACCGGCATCCCGGTTCCGGATTGATGGCCGAAGTAATTTCTCCCTTCAACTGAACACGCTGCATCGGATGATCCAGATCGATGGAAGGAATGGCAGAAAGCAATGCCTTCGTATAGGGATGCAGTGGTCTGAGGAACAACTCCTTTGAGGGGGATGTCTCTACCAGTTGCCCCAGATACATCACACAGATATCATCCGAAATATGACGCACTACTGACAGATCATGGGTGACAAACATATAGGTAAGCTGCATCTGTTCCTGAAGATCCATCAGCAGATTCAGTACCTGTGCCTGAATCGATACATCCAAAGCCGACACCGGCTCATCACACATAATAAATTCCGGATTCAGGGCCAATGCTCTGGCAATTCCCACTCTCTGTCTGCGTCCGCCATCCATCTCATGGGGATAAGCAAGTCTTAAACGTTCTTCGATTCCCACCAGATCCATCAGCTCCTGGGTTCGTTCATTAATCTGTGCCTTAGAAAAACGGTGTGCCTCCTGAAGAGGTTCCCGGATCGTTGACTCAACAGAAGACCTGGGATTTAAGCTGGAATAGGGATCCTGGAATACGATGCTTACCTTTTCCCGAAGCTTTCTAAGCTGCCTGCCTCTTGCATAGGTAATATCTTCACCATTTAAGCGCACATGTCCATCTGTTGCATCCAGCAGACGGATGATGGTTCTGCCCAGCGTGCTTTTTCCACAGCCGGATTCACCAACGACTCCCATTGTCCGCCCTTTTTCAATGGAAAAAGTGATATCATCGACAGCATGGTTCACACCCGCTCCGACGTTAAAGTATTTTTTCAAATGCTCTACTTCAAGCAATGCCATCCCTACACACCTCCCTTTCCTATTTTGTGGCAGCACACGAAGTGTCCCTTTTCCAGTTCCACTGCCTGTGGCTGCTGATCGATTCCTTCATGACATTCTTCCTGATGAGGACATCTGGGACAGAATTTACATCCTGACGGCAAATGGGTGGGATCCGGCGGCAGTCCCTTAATGGGCTTCAGTCTCTTTGAATCATCATCCAGCCTCGGAAGGGAAGCAAAAAGTCCCTTGGTATACGGATGTGTCGGATTCCTGAAAATCTGTTCCTTGGAACCACACTCTACAATTTCACCTGCATAGACAATGGCCACCTTGTCACATGTCTCTGCAACAACTCCAAGATCATGGGTGATCAAGATCATTGAGGTATTGAATTTCTCTTTCAGCTCTTTGATCATCTCCAGAACCTGCGCCTGTATGGTTACATCCAGCGCAGTGGTGGGTTCATCTGCTAAAAGCAGCTGCGGATTGCAGGCCAGTGCCATGGCAATGACAACTCTCTGCTTCATTCCACCGGAAAACTGATGCGGATAATCACGGAAGCGGACAGCAGGGATTCCTACCATTTCCAGCATCTCAATGGTTCTTTTGGTTGCATCCTCGTTTGAAATATGGTTGTGTCTTAACACAACCTCGTTAATCTGAGCTCCCACCGTCATCGTCGGATTCAATGCAGTCATTGGATCCTGAAAAATCATGGCGATCTTATTTCCACGGATTTTCTGCATCTCATGCTCCGAGAGAGTAAGCAGATTCGTTCCGTCCAGTGTGATCTGACCGCCGATTATTTTTGCAGGTGGCATGGGCAGAATTCTGAGAATTGTCTTGGCAATGGTGGTTTTGCCGGCTCCAGTCTCTCCCACAAGTCCCAGCGTCTCGCCCTTTTCCAGATCCAGATCAACTCCATTCACCGCCTGAACCTTTTCTCCACCTGAGGAATATTCCACTATTAAATTACGAATGGACAAATAGCTTTCACTCATACTTTTTCTCCTAGTCCTTAAGTCGTGGATCCATCGCATCCCGGAGTCCATCACCTAACATATTGATTGCAAGAACTGTTATCAGAATTGCAACGCCCGGCCAAATCATCATATGGGGGTATTTTACAATGTAATCACGCGCTGCAGAGCACATTGCTCCCCACTCTGCTGTGGGCGGCTGGATACCCAGTCCAATATAGGAAAGTCCCGCTGCAGACATCATCGTTGCACCAATCTGACCTGTCGTGCCGACAATGGTAGGAGCAATAATATTGGGCATCATATGCTTGAACATAATTTTGAATTTTGAACAGTTCATAGCCTTTGCTGCTTCCAGATATTCCATCTCCCGTTCCTTCAGTACCATTGCTCTCGTACCACGGATAGAACCCGGAATTCCGCCAATGGTTAGTGCCAGTACGGTATATCCGAATCCGGATCCCAATGATGCGGAAATGATAATGGCCAGCAGCGTTGCAGGAATTGCCATCCAGACATCACAGAATCTCATCACAAGATTGTCCATCCGTCCGCCATAATAACCCACGATGGTTCCAAAAAATACTCCAAACACCATTCCGATCAACGCACAGATCAGACCCAGGGACAAAGAATATCTGCCGCCATAGATAATACGGCTGAAAATATCCCGACCCAGGTTATCGCAGCCCATAATATGTGCGGCACACGGTGTCTGATATAATGCCGAATAATCCATATAATTTGGATCATAGGGAGCAATCCAGGGTGCAAAAATAGCTGCAAGAATAATAATGATCAAAACAATCAGTCCGCCCATTGCGACTTTATTTTTTCTGAGTCGTCCCATAATCTGGGCGAACTGGGTCTGCTTCTTTCGTTTGTTCTTTGCCATCACTTTTTGCCTCCCTTCTTCTTTGCTCCGTAATTTACATACTGAGCCTTAATTCTGGGATCCAGATATGCATAGAAGAGATCCACCAGCAAAGTAATCACAGCCGAAAACATAGCCAGAATCAGAACGGATCCACGAATCACCGGATAATCACGGGTTTGTACACCGGTAAGAAGATACTGGCCGATCCCCGGGAAAGAGAATACCTGCTCAATGATAACGGTACCGCCTACAACCATGGCCAGCTGCATTCCCAGTGCGTTTACTACCGGGATCAATGCATTTGGAAGCATATGTTTATAGATAACAATCTTTTCAGATAAGCCCTTGGCTCTTGCCGTTGTAACAAAATCTGACCGGATTGTTTCAAGTACCGCCGACCGCGTCTGTCTGGCATTCATTGCTATTCCTGATAAGGAGTTTGCAAGTACCGGCAAAATCCAGTACTGCCATCCGCCAACACCATAGGGAGGAAGCCAGCCCAGCTTGACCGAAAATAAAACAACCATCATAAGGGCAAGCCAGAACTGCGGTACGGAAATAAACACCATTGCCGCGATCAAAAGTCCCTGATCCTGAAAACTGTTTCGATGGATGGCTGCGTTCACACCAAGCGGAATACCAATGGCAATATTCAATGCCATAGAAATCAGCCCAAGACCAAGCGTTCTCGGAAGTCTTACTGCAAATTCCTGAATCACAGGAGTTCCGTATACATAAGAATTTCCAAAGTCAAAATGTAAGAAAACATCGCTCAGATAACGGCCAAGCTGTACGATAAACGGGTCATTTAATCCCATGATTTCCCTCTGCCGTTCTATGTCCGCCTGGGTCGCTCCTGTTCCAAGTATGATCTGGGCAGGATCTCCCGGAACAAACCAGAGGATAACAAAGATCACCACAGCCACGCTTAACATAATGACAGCAAGCCACAGAATTCTTTTTAAAATGTATTTCCACATAATAAGATCCTCACTTTTACCAAGACGGTTCCGGATTTTGCACAAACCCGGAACCGATCCTTTTGCTATCCTGC
>CAVITM010000152.1:0-5300 GCA_963645455.1 Moraxellaceae bacterium
TTCATACATAGTCTGAAATAGTGAAATAAAGTAACTGTTCAGGTGCTTCTGAACAGATACAAAATAAAAAAGAGTCGTAAGTGACTCTTTTTTATTTTACCAACAAATCCATCAGATATTCATAGACATGTCCGCTTTGTTGTTTCCAGTTGTCACAGATGGCCACGGCCAGTTCCTCGCTTGGTACGGTGATGGTCAGATCGATGCGGGGCTGGGATCGTTCCCGCAGCTGACAGCGCACCGAAAACTGTTCGCCGGGAGCCCGGTAGTAGTCCGCCAGCACGCTGGTGGCCTCCCGGATCGCCAGCTGATTTTCACGAAGATATTCGTCGATATCGGCATGGATGCCGCTGGAGAGCTTGTCAGAAAAAAAGGACAGCGTCTGGGAGCCGGCAGGTGTGATGGAGTAGTGGGTGTTGCTGTGAGTCGACTCCTTTTTGATGAAGGCTCCCTCATCCAGCTCGTGGAGCGCCTCCTGAACGGTGAAGTAGTTGGTATATTCTTTTTCCAGAAAAAAGTCACACAGCTGGGAGCCAAGAAGCGGTGTCTCGGCTCGCTCCAGCAGTGCGAGAATCATCAGTTTGTATGTCGTTAAGGGTTCTGCCATAATTGCCTTTCTTTCTAATGAATATGATCGCGGACGGCTGCGCTGACAACCTCTGCGACACGGGGATCAAAGGGCTGGGGCATGATGCATTCATCACACAGCTCTTCGTCTGATACGAGGGAAGCAATGGCTTCTGCGGCAGCCAGCTTCATCTCCTCTGTGATCTGGGTGGCATGTCCCTGCAGTGCGCCGCGGAAAATACCCGGGAAAGCTACTACATTGTTGACCTGGTTGGGGAAATCGCTGCGGCCGGTTCCTACGATCCTTGCACCGGCTGCCCGGGCCAGATCCGGCATGATCTCCGGTACGGGGTTGGCCATGGCAAACAGGATGGAATCCTGATTCATGGATGCCACCATCTCTGCGGATACGATGCCGGGGGCTGAGACACCTACAAAGATATCTGCACCTTTTAAGGCATCTGCAAGAGTACCGGTGGCGTGCTCCAGATTAGTGACCTTGGTCATCTCTTTTTGCATCCAGTTGAGGTTAGGATAATCAGGTCCGATGATGCCTTCCTTATCACACATGGTCACATGGGTAAAGCCGTAGTTCAATAAGAGCTTTGTAATGGCCACGCCTGCGGAGCCTGCGCCGTTTACTACCACGCGGCAGTCTTCTTTTTTCTTGCCGGTGACCTTCAGTCCGTTGATGATGCCTGCCAGCACAACAATGGCTGTGCCATGCTGGTCATCATGAAAGACGGGAATGTCTAACATTTCCTTGAGCCGCTCCTCGATCTCAAAGCAGCGGGGTGCGGAGATATCCTCTAAATTGATGCCGCCAAAGCAGGGGGCGATATTTTTTACGGTCTGAATGATCTCCTCGGTATCCTGTGTATCCAGACAGATGGGAACGGCGTTCACATCTCCGAATTCCTTGAACAGGACGCATTTTCCTTCCATGACGGGCATGGCAGCCAGGGGACCGATATTTCCCAGACCCAGCACGGCGCTTCCGTCGGAAACTACCGCTACGGTGTTGGCCTTGATGGTATAATGATAGGCCTCCTCAGGATGCTCTGCGATGATCTTGCAGGGCTCGGCTACGCCCGGTGTATAGGCGATGGCCAGTGATTCCCGGTCATTTACGGGGGCTTTTGCAGTTGTGACTAATTTTCCGTTCCATTCTCTATGCAGCTGGATGGCTTTTTCCTTTTGATCCATGGGTTTGCTCCTTATATTAAAATCGTTGTCTGTTGGCTGACCAGGAACAGTCAGCGAGTAAATCATAACACTTATGATTTCTTTTCGCAAGCATCCGAAACCGGACGCACAGACGTATCTCACAAGTATTATAAGATAAAAAACACTTTCTATTTTGAAAAAGTTGTTGTATAATAGCCACATCTAATTTCAAATCATTGATTTTTCCCTTTGATAAAGAAAAGATATCTGCTTAGAAATATCCGAACAGGTACCAGAAAATTCATTTTTTTCACACTTTAGGAGAATTTAAACATGGGTGATATGCGAGAGAAGTATGAGTCGCTGAGCGTAGCGGCCCTCAAGGATCTGGCGAAAGCGCGGGGACTGAAGAATATTTCCGCCTTGAAAAAAGCCGAGGTGGTAGAAGCCATGCTTGCGGAGGACCGGCGGCTCAAACAGCTGAAAAAGCATGAGGAAGAAGCCGAAAAAGAGAAAGAACATACGCAGGAAAAGGAAAAGCCCCAGGAAGAGGCCCAGGCCGGACAGGCGCAGCCCCCGCAGACACAGCCGGCTCAGTCTGCCCAGGATACGCATACAGGCGAACATACGGACAAATCCCAGGATGGCGGCGATGCGCCAAATCCCGGTCTGGACAGCGGCATCAATGCCAATGGTATTTTAGAGGTACTGCAGGATGGCTACGGTTTTATCCGCTGTGAAAATTATCTGCCCGGTGAGAACGATGTATATGTATCACCGTCCCAGATCAGACGCTTTCGATTAAAGACCGGCGATATCGTCAGCGGCAATACAAGGGTCAAGACCCAGGGCGAGAAGTTCTCGGCGCTGCTCTATATTACGGCAGTCAACGGTTATCCCCCTTCAGTGGCCTGCAGACGCAAGAATTTCGAGGATCTGACCCCCATTTTTCCCAATGAGCGGCTGCGGCTGGAGACGGAGCGGGGCAATCTGGCGATGCGTATCGTGGATCTGGTATCCCCTATCGGAAAAGGACAGCGTGGAATGATCGTATCTCCCCCTAAGGCAGGAAAGACCACCCTTTTAAAGGAAGTCGCCCGTGCCGTCAAGAGAAACAGTCCTTCGATGCATCTGATCATCTTGTTGATTGATGAGCGCCCGGAGGAAGTTACAGATATGAAGGAAGCCATCGCCGGGGACAATGTAGAGGTGATCTATTCCACCTTCGATGAGCAGCCGGAGCGGCACAAGCGGGTGTCTGAGATGACCATCGAGCGGGCCAAGCGTCTGGTGGAGCACGGCGAGGATGTGATGATTTTATTAGACAGCATTACCAGACTGGCACGTGCCTACAACCTGACGGTACCGCCCAGTGGACGTACCCTTTCCGGTGGTCTGGATCCGGCGGCTTTGTATATGCCCAAACGCTTCTTTGGCGCAGCCCGCAATATGCGTGAGGGCGGCAGCCTGACCATCCTTGCCACTGCACTGGTGGATACCGGCAGCAAGATGGACGATGTGGTCTACGAGGAGTTCAAGGGTACCGGCAATATGGAGCTGGTGCTTGACCGCAAGCTTTCCGAGCGGCGGGTATTCCCGGCACTGGACATCACCAAATCCAGCACCAGAAGAGAGGATCTTTTGCTGGATCCGGAGGAGCGTGAGGCAGTGACTATCATGCGCCGCGCCATCAACGGTATGAAGACGGATGAGGCCGTTGAAACGATTTTGAATATGTTCTCCCATACGAGAAACAACCGTGAATATGTACAGCAGGTCATCAACAAAAAGAAATTGTAACTGTTCAGCACAGGCTGAAGCACTTGCTGCTGAAGCCGTACAAAAACGTATAGTTTGAAAAGATTCGGCGATTTTTAAATGCGACAGCATCGCCGAATCTCGTATCTGTTCAGGTGGTTCTGAACAGATACAAGAAATTTATATAAAGTGCTTGCATTAGGTATGTCGTTATGATACAATAATTAAGCTGTTGTGGGCATACGACAGATAAAACGTTCATTTACAGATATGGACATATACATATTTTGATCAATATTTTGAGTAGTGAGGTGAAAAAAATGCAGACAGAGATTCAGCCGCAGTACTATGAGGCGACCGTTACTTGCAACTGTGGCAACACATTTGTGACAGGTTCCACCAAGAAGGAGCTCCACGTCGAGATTTGTTCCAAGTGCCATCCGTTCTATACCGGACAGCAGAAAGCAAGCCAGGCACGCGGACGTATTGAGCAGTTCAACAAGAAATACGGCATGAAATAAAACACATGAAACAAAGGTTGAAGTTGCCATACTTCAACCTTTTGTGTTATTAGGAAAAGTCTATGAAATATTCAGGAATCGGCGGACAGGCAGTCCTTGAGGGTGTCATGATGAAAAATAAGGACACCTATGCAGTGGCTGTCCGCAAAAGCGACGGTGAGATCACTGTCGAGAAAAAAGAATACAAAAGCCTCTTTGGTGACGGCGCATGGACCAGGCTTCCGTTAGTGCGGGGCGTTGTGGGCTTTGTGGATTCCCTGGTGCTTGGTATGAGCAGCCTGTCCTTTTCCGCATCTTTTTTTGAAGAGGAGGAGGCACCGGCAGACCCTGCCCAGGCGCAGAAAAAGGAAAAGCAGGAGCGCCTGATGATGGGCGGCACGGTGGCATTTTCCATCGTATTGGCTGTGGCGATCTTTATGCTGCTTCCTTACTGGCTGTCCACTTTGTTTGCACATTTTGGATGGTCGGATACGGCGATCTCTGTCATGGAGGGCCTGCTGCGTGTGGCGATTTTTCTGGCCTATGTGGTGGGGATCTCTCTCATGAAAGATATCGAGCGGGTCTATATGTACCACGGCGCAGAACACAAATGCATCAACTGTATCGAGCACGGGCTGGATCTGACGGTAGAGAATGTACGGGGCAGCAGCAGACTTCACAAGCGCTGCGGCACCAGCTTTTTATTTTTCGTCATTATGGTGAGCGTGATTCTCTTTATTTTTATCCGGGTGGAATCACCTCTTTTTCGGGTGCTGGTGCGCCTGCTGCTCATACCGGTGATCGCGGGGATTTCCTATGAGCTGATCCGTCTGGCAGGACGGTCTGATGGAAAATTTATCGGGCTGCTCAGCAAGCCGGGGTTACTTTTGCAGCGGCTGACGACGAGAGAGCCGGACGATTCCATGATCGAGGTGGGGATCGCATCCGTAGAAGCGGTCTTCGACTGGAGAGCTTACGTAGAGGAGATACGCAGGCTGGATGCTTAGTGTTTTACAGGGGGCGTACAATGACATATAAACAGGCAGAAAAAAAGGGCGAAGAGCTCTTGGAGGCGGCCGGAATCGCTGATTCCAAGATCGATGCATGGCTGCTTTTAGAGATGGTGGCTCATATTGACCGAAGCTTTTATTTCATGCATGGGGATGATGAAGTGGAGCCGGATATTTTGTCGGAATATGAGCGCGTGCTTGAAAAACGGGCGGAGCATGTTCCGCTGCAGTATATTACCGGCGAGCAGGAATTCATGGGCATGACCTTTCACGTGAATTCTAACGTGCTGATTCCCAG
>CAVITM010000153.1:0-5257 GCA_963645455.1 Moraxellaceae bacterium
GGCTTAAATTATCACTATGGCCTGTTCAAACAGGTATTTCGCAATCATCTGCAGGGTGAGACGCCCAATCCCTGGCTGGGTGATCCGTCCTGGCTGATTTCCACGGACAAATCCTATGAGATTGAGTTTGGCGGATTTACGTTGAAATCAAAAATGTATGATATTGATGTGGTGGGTTATGAGAACAGCACCCGCAGGCTGCATCTCTTTGATGTGGAGACGGTGGACGAGTCCATTGTAGCAGCAGATTCCATTGATTTTGACAAGACAGATATTGCAAAAAATCTGACCCTGTTTTTATATCCGGATGACAGTGATGATGCAGGAAGACTGCTTCGGGTCTATCAGCAGTATTTTATGGTCAGCAATGCAGCCCATCTGATCATTGATGAGGCACTGGAAAAGGGCTCCAATCTCTATGATCTGTATGACTATGCCGTGATCCAGATCAACGATACCCATCCCACCATGGTGATTCCGGAGCTGATCCGTCTGCTGCAGGAGCATGGCATGACCATGGACGAGGCCATTGCTGTTGTGTCAAAGACATGCGCTTATACGAATCATACGATTTTGGCAGAGGCACTGGAAAAATGGCCGGTTGCCTTCTTGAAAAAAGCCGTTCCCCAGCTGATGCCGATCATCCGGGAGCTGGATGCCCGGGTCAATAAAAAGTGCAACGATCCGGATGTGGCCATCATCAATTCAGATGACTGTGTCTGCATGGCACATATCGACATCCATTACGGAATCAGTGTCAACGGTGTGGCAGCGCTCCATACGGAGATTTTGAAAAATACGGAGCTGCACAAATTTTATGAGCTTTATCCGGAGAAATTAAATAATAAAACAAACGGCATCACCTTCCGCCGCTGGCTGCTTTATTCCAATCCGGAACTGACGCAGCTGATCGAGGAGCTCATCGGCCCCGGCTTTAAAAAGGATGCCATGGAGCTGACAAAGCTTTCTAAGTTTTTAGAGGATGATGCAGTATTAGAGAAGCTGCTGTCCGTGAAGGAGGCCCGGAAGGCGATCCTGCGTGATTATATCAAGCGCACACAAAGTATTGATCTGGCAGAGGGAGCAATCTATGACATCCAGATCAAGCGTCTCCATGAGTACAAGAGACAGCAGCTGAATGCACTGTATGTGATCCATAAATATTTTGAGATCAAGTCCGGCAAGCTTCCGAAGCGGCCAATTACCGTGATTTTTGGCGCAAAGGCAGCACCTGCCTATATCATCGCAAAGGATATCATTCACCTGATTTTATGTCTGCAGGAGCTGATCGCAAGCGATCCTCAGGTGAGCCCCTATCTGCAGGTGGTTATGGTAGAAAACTACAATGTAACCCTGGCAGAGAAGCTGATTCCGGCCTGCGATATCGATGAGCAGATTTCCCTTGCATCCAAGGAGGCTTCCGGAACCAGTAATATGAAATTTATGCTGAACGGAGCAGTCACCATCGGCACTATGGACGGCGCCAATGTGGAGATCGCACAGTTGGTGGGAGAGGACAATATCTTCATCTTCGGAGAGGACAGCCAGACTGTGATCGATCGCTATGAGCGTGGCGATTATGTTTCGAGAGAATATTATGAAAAGGATGCGGATCTGAAAAAATGCGTAGACTTTATCGTAGGAGAGGAAATGCTTCGCATCGGTTCAAAGGAAAATCTGGAGCGCCTTTACAAGGAACTGTTAAATAAAGACTGGTTTATGACTTTCCCGGATTATGAGGATTATGTGGCGACAAAGGATCGTATTTTCCAGGCATATGAAGACCGGAAAAGCTGGGCAAAAATGATGCTTACAAATATCAGCCAGGCGGGATTTTTCTCATCCGACCGCACCATTGCACAGTACAATGAGGAGATCTGGAAGCTGTAAAAGAAAAAAAATTTTCTTTCTTGACTTTCGAATTGAAAAAGGCTATAGTAACAATCGTTCAGAAAGTGAACTAATTTGCAATTTAAGGAGGGATAGAAATGGTTGCAAAAGTATTGGCTCTGATCATTTTCCTGGTCATGTTTATACTGATCGTTACGGAAAAGATCGAGCGTCAATATGTAACACTTGGCTGCGGCGCTCTGGTGCTGATCGTTGTATTCGGTATCTGTATGCGTAGCCCCCAGGCAATCCTCGACACGCTGAATTTCCACAGTATTTTTACCGCCGATTTCTGGATTACCAGCTCAGAGGCCTCAGAGGCGTCTGCAGGTATCAACTGGTCGACGATCATCTTTATCGCAGGTATGATGATCATGGTAGAGGGAATGGGCAAAGCCGGCTTTTTCCGCTGGCTGTGTCTGAAACTGGCAAAGCTGGTTGACTATAAGCCGGTACGTATTTTCGTCGTATTTATGCTGATGTCTGCCTTCTTGTCCATGTTCATCGACAGCATTACCGTTATTCTGTTTTTGGCGGCTGTTACGGTGGAGCTGTGTCAGCTGCTCAAATGTAATCCGATTCCCATGATTCTGGCAGAGGTATTCTGCGCAAACCTTGGTGGATCGTCTACTATGTGCGGAGATCCGCCGAACATTATTATCGGAACCTCACTGCATTATTCCTTTATGGATTTCCTGACCAATACCGGTGCCATTGCCGGCATTGCACTGATTGCCACAGTGATTTATTTTTATCTGTGCTTCCATAAGGAACTGGCTGCTGAGACCGGGGTTACACCGGAGCATCTTCCGGATCCGGGGGATGCCATCACAGACCCCAAGCTTTTCAAGCTTAGCGTAGCAATTTTTGCACTGGCAGTTGTGCTTTTGGTGACACATGCCACTACAGGTCTGACAGTTGCACTGATCGGAGTTTTGGTCGCAATTCTTACATTGATCGTGCATCATAGCGATATTCCGGATCTGTTAAAGAAGGTGGATTACAAGACACTGCTGTTTTTCATCGGACTGTTTATTGTAGTCGGCGGTCTGGAGCAGACAGGTGTTCTGGAGCTGATCGCAGACGGTATCAGTTATATCTGCGGATCCAATGCAATGCTTGTTGTAGCCGTGATCCTCTGGATTTCTGCCATCGCCAGCGCATTCGTGGACAACATCCCCTTTGCAGCCACCATGCTTCCGGTTATTCAGACACTGTCACAGCTGCAGGGTATTGATCTGTCCGTATTGGCATGGACACTGTCCATGGGTACCGATGTGGGCGGAAGTGCCACACCGATTGGCGCCTCTGCAAACGTCGTTGGTATTTCTGTTGCATCCCGTGAAGGTTATCCAATCGGCTGGGGCAAATATTGCAAGTATTGCGCTCCTGCGACCATCATGGTAGTGCTGATCTCCATGATTTGTATCTATGTGAGATATTTCTAGAGAAGGAGGAGTGAGACGATGGGCAATTCACAGACAATTATCAGTATCGGAAGAGAATACGGCAGCGGCGGACATGTGATCGCCGAAGAGTTGGCAAAGCGTCTGGGCTTACCTCTGTATGACCGCAATATTCTCGATGAAGTTGCAGCAGAGAAAGGCGTCTCTGCGGAGACGCTGCGCAAATACGACGAGAAGCCTCACAAGCTGTTTTTGTCCAGAAGTGTCAATGGATATCACACTTCGGCTGAGGTCAATGTGGCATATCTGCAGTTCGATTATTTAAAAAAGAAAGCAGCGGAGGGTGAATCCTTTGTCGTTGTAGGTCGCTGTGCAGAAGGTATTTTCCTGAACGATCCGTCACTGATCTCCATCTTTGTCCTTGGTAATAAGGATGCGAAGTGTGCGCGTATCATGGAAAAATACAAGATTTCCGAGGCAGAGGCGTTAGAAAAGATGCGTCGGCATGATGAATACCGCAAACGCTATCACAACAATTTCTGCGAGGATAAGTGGGGCGATTCCAGAACCTATGATCTGTGTATCAACAGCAGCTTCCTGGGAATTGATGAGACAACGAATGTTGTGGAGCAGTTTATCCGTACACGTATGGGACAGAACGCATAACTTAAAGAAAAATGGATAGGTAGCGCCGGCATCAGCCGGCGTTTTCCTTTGCCTTTAGAGAATGTTTATCATCCCTTGCATAGTACTATGAACCTGTGGTATGCTACCCTTGTATGCAAAAAGGAGATGGCTGCGATATGAAAATTGGCTTCATCGGGGCAGGCAGGGTTGGCTGTTCCCTTGGAAAATATTTAAGGGAATCAAAGTCCGGCTGGGAGCTGACAGGTTATTATAGCAAAAGCCTTTCATCTGCCCGGGACGCTGCTGATTTTACAGGGAGCGGTGCTTTTACAGATGTCTTTGAGCTTTTGCACGCCTGCGATGTACTTGCCGTTACGACGCCGGACGGTGCCATCGCTGATGTCTGGCAGGAGCTTTGCACGAGGAGTGAGCTTCTGAAAGGACGGATTGTGATCCATTGCAGCGGTGCCATGACCTCACAGATTTTTGATGGAGCAGAGTCGCTAGGCGTAACCACCGCCAGCCTGCATCCCTTTTATGCAGTGTCTGACCGTTATCAGTCCTATCAGGCACTGGGGAAGGCGCTCTTTACAATAGAAGGAACCGGCGCACGATTTGAAGAAGTTTATACGGCGCTTCTTGACAGCGGCCTGCAGCTGCAGCGTATGTTGCCGGAGAAAAAGACCACCTACCATGCGGCAGCATCAGTGGCATCGAATCTGTTGGTTGGACTGGCAGAGCTATCCATCGGATTGTTATGCGAATGCGGCTTTGACCGGGAGACAGCACGGATGGCGCTGGCGCCTCTGATGACCGGCAATCTGGCTTCGATTTTAGAAAAAGATACCATGGTTGCACTGACCGGACCGGCAGAGCGGGGAGATCTGGATACGGTGCGTGGGCATATGGCTGTCTTAGACGGTGAGGATCTGGAGATTTATCGCCTTTTGACAAAAAAAATAGTTGGAATTGCTCAGCAAAAGCACCCGGACCGTGATTATTCCGGGCTTTTGGACTTGCTTGGATAAAAATACATGAAAGATAGAAGAGGAGAATAAGGTTATGGTAAAGATCCTGTCAGACAGTACCTGTGATTTATCGCCGGAGCTGGTAGAGCGTTATGATATTGGCATTCTGCCGCTGCATATTTTACTTGGCGATGATGAATATGAGGATGGCACAGGTATTACGCCGGGGGAGATTTTCTGCTGGTCAGATGCCCATGAGTCCACACCGAAGACGTCTGCGCCTTCGATGGATTCAGCGATGGAGCTGCTGCGCCCCTATACAGAAAAAGGGATTGAATGTGTCTGCTTTTGCATTTCAGAGACCAT
>CAVITM010000154.1:0-5245 GCA_963645455.1 Moraxellaceae bacterium
GTAGAACACCAGCCTTCCAAGCTGGATACGTGGGTTCGATTCCCATCACCCGCTTGCGAGTAGAGAGCTACTTCGCATGTGTCTGTAGCTCAGTTGGATAGAGCAACGGCCTTCTAAGCCGTGGGTCGGGGGTTCGAATCCCTTCAGGCACGGTTCCTATGGTGGGTATAGCGCAGTTGGTTAGCGCGCCAGATTGTGGCTCTGGAGGCCCAGGGTTCGAATCCCTGTATCCACCTTTTGAGCAATCAGTTTTGATGGCTGGAGTGCATTGTGAGTGTCAGGCAGTTATTGATGGGCTATCGCCAAGCGGTAAGGCACAGGACTTTGACTCCTGCATGCACCAGTTCGAATCTGGTTAGCCCAGGTTAGTGAGAGATCACACAATTTCATATGTATGGGATACTAGCTCAGTTGGTAGAGCACTTGACTTTTAATCAAGTTGTCGGGGGTTCGAATCCCCCGTGTCTCATTAAAAAAGGTATCATGCGAAGCATGGTACCTTTTTTAATGGGACACAGATACGTAGAAGCCCCGACTCGACTCCTATTCCACCCCACCAATCAGATTCGCCCTAATCAGCCGCACCTTCAATTCCTTTCCTACCACCGCAAGCAATGCGATCTTAACAAGATCCGGCAGGATATATGGCAAAACGCCTGCCACCAACGCCTGCGTAAAGGTCAGTCCGTTGACATAGGCCAGCCACAGGCTGCCGAATACATAGGCTGCCGCGATGCCAAGCACCATGCCAAGGGCAGAAACCAGACGGTTTTTCCACCAGCGGTCGATGAAATATCCGCTGATCAGTGCCGTAAATAAAAATCCGATCAGATAGCCGCCGGTAGGTCCAAAGAGCTTGGCGGGCCCGCCTGCGTAGCCGGAAAATACCGGAAGCCCCACAAGCCCCAGCAGCAGATAGAGTGCTGTCGCTGCCAGCCCGCGCCACATGCCAAGGGCGTAGACCGCCAGGTAAATGCCCACCATGGTCAGTGATATGGGTACCGGGCTAAAGGGGAGGGGAAGTACAATGGGTCCCAGTATGCAGATGACGGCCGCCAAAAGTGCTGTTAATGTCAGTTGCTTTGTTTTTTGGTTCATTTTTTTTGTCCTTTCGGGTAGGTCTTCGTAACATCCTGGCTATTGTAAACGATGTTGCATGGATTGTCAACCGCGCTAAACATTTGGTTTACAATTATATTTTGAGATAGACGAAGTCATTGCTGAAATGTATAATAAGAGAGATACAGACTTCTCTGCTTATTGTACTGCTGAAAAAACATACATCATATAGATAGAAAAGGAGTTGCTTATGAACGAGAATAAAGAGGACAAAATGCGTTTGGGATTCGGCCTCATGCGGCTGCCGAAGCTTGAAAATGGCACAATCGATGTGCCGCAGGTTTCAGAGATGGTGGATCTGTTTATCGCGGCTGGCGGCAGCTATTTTGACACAGCCTTTGCCTACCCCGGTTCCGAGGAAGCCATCAAAAAAGCCCTTGTGGAGCGTTATCCCAGGGAATCCTACACGCTGGCCACCAAGCTCATCTGCTTTGACGACGTAGCATCAGAGGAGCAGGCAAAAAAAGAATTTGAAACCAGCCTGGAGCGGACGGGTGCAGGCTATATCGATTACTACCTGCTCCACGCCCTGCAGCGGAGCAACTATAAAAATTATGATAAATTTCATCTGTGGGATTACGTGAAAGAGCTGAAGGAGCAGGGGCGGATCCGTCATTACGGCTTTAGCTTTCATGCGGATCCTGAGCTTTTGGAGGAGCTTTTGACTGCCCATCCCGATGTGGATTTTGTACAGCTTCAGATAAACTATGCGGATTGGGACAATCCCGGTGTAAATGCACATCGCAATTATGATATCTGCATGGCTCACGGAAAGCAGGTGGTCATCATGGAGCCCGTCAAGGGCGGCATTTTAGCGGATCCCATTCCTTCTGTCAAAGCCATTTTTGACCGGGAAAATAATGGCATGTCCTATGCCAGCTGGGCCCTTCGGTACGCTGCAGATAGAGAGAACCTGCTGGCAGTGCTGTCAGGTATGAGTTCTGTTGCACAGATGGAGGACAATCTAAGCTTCATGAAGGATTTCCGGCCCCTTGATGCCCATGAGCAGGATGTGATCCGGGAGGTACAGGCAGCCCTTGACGCAGACAAGGCCATTCCCTGCACCGCCTGTCGCTACTGCATGCCGGGATGCCCCATGGAAATACCCATCCCGCTGATTTTCAATGTACAGAACCGTAAAAAAGGAAGCCCGGAATTTAGGGTAAAGCGGGAATATACCATTGTTACCACGGGCAAAGGAAAAGCCAGCGACTGTATTGGATGCGGTCAGTGCGAGAATGCATGCCCCCAGCATCTGCCCATCATTTCTCTTCTGGAGAAATGCCGGGAACTTGAAAATTAAGAGAAGGGCAAAAAAATGCATGAATTATCTGTTGCGACGAAAATCCTGCATCTGGCTGCGCAGCAGCTGGAGGAACAGGGCATGACAAAAATACATACGATTTCCATGAAGGTTGGCGTAATGCAGGGGTATGAGCCGCAGTGGATGCAGCATTATTTTGAAAAGATCGCAAAGGGCACCCCCGCCGAAGGAGCACAGCTGCGGGTGACCTTAAGCCCGATTGTATTTCGCTGCAGGGATTGCGGGGAACAGTTTGCCTTTGATGCCCATGGGACGGATGACTGCAGCTGTCCGGGCTGCCATGGTTTTTCTTATGATATGATTTCCGGAAAGGAATTTGAGATTGAATCGATGGAGGTAAGCGGAAATGAAGCCGAGTGAATTTGAGACCCTGTGGGGGCAGCGTTTGCAGCCATTGGATGAGATCGCCGGATTTCAGGTGAGGCCTGGTTTTTACCGCACCAGTGGCGCAGTGCAGGGCAGAGGCGGCGTGAGCTTTACCATCAGCTCCCATTATGCCACCGGCTGCACTCTGCTTTTGTTCCATCCGAGAGAGCATGAGCCTTATGCGCGGCTGCCCTTTCCTGACAATTACCGCATCGGAAGCACCTATTCCATGTTTGTATTTGGCTTAGAGATCGAAGATTTCGAATATGCCTACCAGTTTGACGGACCCTATGATGAGGCGAGAGGACACCGTTTTGATAAGGAGCGGGTGCTGTTAGATCCTTATGCCCGTGCCGTTACCGAGCAGCGTGAGTGGGGCCAGCGTTTTGAGGGAGCACATACCTACAAGGCTCGTGTGGTGGAGAATAACTTCGACTGGGGCTCAAAAAAGCAGCTGGAAAATAAGCTGGAGGACCTCATCATCTATGAGATGCATGTGAGAGGCTTTACCATGAGTCCTACCTCCGGAGTGCGTGCGAGAGGTACCTTTGAGGGGATTCGTGAAAAAATCCCTTATCTGAAGGATCTCGGCATCAATGCAGTGGAGCTGATGCCCATTTTTGAATTTGACGAGATGGGTTCGGCACGTACCTATGAAGGAAAACAGCTCTTAGATTACTGGGGCTATAACACGGTCTGTTTTTTTGCACCCAATACCAGCTATTCCTCTGTGCAGGAGCACAATCACGAGGGGGATGAGCTTAAACGCCTCATCCGGGAGCTCCACGAAAACGGCATCGAGGTCATTTTAGATGTGGTATTCAATCATACGGCGGAGGGCAATGACTTAGGCCCCACCTTTTCCTTTAAGGGCATTGACAACAAGATTTATTACATGCTTACGCCGGAGGGCTATTATTACAATTTCAGCGGCTGCGGCAACAGCGTCAACTGCAATCATCCTATCGTCCGGCAGTTTATCATGGACTGTCTGCGGTACTGGGTGGTGGAATACCGGGTGGATGGCTTCCGGTTTGACCTGGCATCGATTCTCAGCCGGGATGAAAACGGTGCGCCCATGGAAAAACCGCCGCTGCTGGAGCATATGGCCTTTGACCAGATCCTCTCCGGTGTCAAGCTGATCGCAGAGGCGTGGGACGCCGGCGGCCTTTATCAGGTGGGGACCTTCCCCAGCTGGAACCGCTGGGCAGAGTGGAATGGCAAATACCGTGATGACATGCGCCGCTTCCTGAAAGGGGATGACGGCATGGCACCGGCAGCAGTAGCCCGCATGACCGGCTCCAGGGATATTTATGATCCGCTGGTGCGGGGACAGAATGCGTCGGTGAATTTTTTGACCTGTCACGACGGTTTTACCTTGTATGATCTGTATACTTACAATACAAAACATAACGAAGAAAACGGCTGGAACAATACAGACGGAGACAACAATGGCAACAGCTGGAACTGCGGCTGCGAGGGTGAGACCACGGATCCGCAGATCGAGACACTGCGCAGACGGATGATCAAAAATGCATTTGCCACGCTTCTGTGCAGCAGAGGTTCGGCTATGTTTTTCGCGGGAGATGAATTCTGTAATACACAGTTTGGCAACAACAATGCCTACTGTCAGGACAATGAGATCTCCTGGTTGGACTGGAGGCGAAAGGAACAGTATGCCGACATCTATGAGTTTGCACGGTTTATGATTGGTTTCAGGAAAATGCATCCGGTGCTTCGCAAGCCGACAGAACCGGCATCCTGCGGTTTTGCGGATATTTCCTATCATCACGGCAGAGCATGGAATGCAGACTGTGGCAACAACGCCCGGCTGATTGGCCTGCTGTATGCCGGAAAAGATAAATCAGGCGAGGATGATCTGGTATTTGTAGGAGTGAACAGCTATTGGGAAACCTTGGGCATGAGCTTCCCGGAGGCACCGGAGGGATCCCGGTGGATGCTGGTTCTTGATACTGCCAAGGAAGGGGCACTTCCCTTAAACCAATGCATCACGGCGGGACGATACGATCTGGCACCCCGCAGCGTCATTGTTCTGACCACTTGCCAGAGGTTGAAAAGTTAAAAAGGCGAAAGAAAAGGACGTGCATCAGGCACGTCCATTTTTTTCGCGATCAATCATATGTCTGGCCAGATAGATGACCGGCGTATCAGCCAGACTCGTGAAGATATAGATGATGTAGCTGGACCATGTGATGGACAGCAGTGTTTCAAATGGATAGGTTCCGATAAAGGCTCCAAAGGTAAACAGCAGGGTGTTCAAAAGCTGTGAGACCAATGTGGAGCCGTTGTTGCGCAGCCATAAGAATCGCTTGGAATCACCGCATTTTTTTGTGGTGAAATCCCACCATTTGTGATAGAGCCATACGTCAAAGCGCTGGCAGATGGCATAGACGATAAAGCTGGCCAGCATGATAC
>CAVITM010000155.1:0-5192 GCA_963645455.1 Moraxellaceae bacterium
CTGAGAAGTTTAAACTTTTCAGAGCACTTTTCTTAAATTTGTCAGTTTTAGTCCCAAGATAGAAAATTATACTCGGATTATGCCATCTGTAAGCCTGTGAAAAAATCTCTGTAAATTAGACAATACAAAGGTCTTCTATGATAAAATATTACAATCATAGGAGGCCTTTTATTATGGCAAACAAAAAAAGAGAAGTTTACAAACCCAAACCAATGACAGAAGGTAAGCGAAATCTTATTCAGGGATTGCTTCAAGAGTACGATATCCAGTCTGCTGACGATATCCAGGACGCATTAAAAGATCTGTTATCTGGAACAATTCAAGATATGCTTGAAACAGAAATGGATAATCATCTTGGTTATGACCGCTATGAAAGATCCGGCGAGTCTAACTACCGCAATGGTACAAAGTCAAAGACAGTCCGGAGTAAATATGGGGAATTTGAGGTAGACGTGCCTCAGGACAGACAGAGTTCCTTTGAACCGCAGGTACTTCCAAAGCGCCAGAAGGATATCTCATCAATTGATGACAAAATCATTTCCATGTATGCAAAGGGAATGACCACACGACAGATTTCAGAGACTATAGAGGATATTTACGGTTTTGAGGTAAGTGAAGGGATGGTATCCGATATCACAGACAAGCTGCTTCCAAGAATCGAGGAATGGCAGAACCGACCGTTATCTCCAGTATATCCAATCGTTTTCATTGATGCAGTACACTTCTCTGTCCGTGATGATGGGGTGATCAGAAAACTTGCTGCATATGTTGTCCTTGGAATTAACGAAGATGGCATGAAGGAAGTCCTAAGTATTGTTGTGGGGGAAAATGAAAGCAGTAAATACTGGCTGTCTGTGTTGAATAGCCTGAAAAATCGTGGAATCCAGGATATTCTCATTCTCTGCTCCGATGGATTAACAGGAATAAAAGATGCGATTTCTACAGCTTTTCCAAAAACTGAGCAACAACGCTGTATCGTACATATGGTGAGAAATACGCTCAAATACGTTGCAAACAAGGACATGAAAGCCTTTGCTAAAGACTTAAAAACAATCTACACAGCTGCCGATGAAGAAGCAGCCAGAAAGCAGCTAAAGACCGTTACAGAAAACTGGTCTGGACAATATCCGAATGCCATGAACCGGTGGCATGACAACTGGGATGCAGTCTCCCCAATTTTCAAGTTTTCTAAAGAAGTCCGTACCGCATTTTATACCACAAATGCCATTGAATCACTGAACTCGTGCTATCGTAGATTGAACAAGCAGAGAAGCGTATTTCCAAGTTCACAGGCACTGATGAAGGCACTGTACTTAGGAACATTTGAAATAGCCAAAAAGTGGACAATGCCAATCCGTAACTGGGGTAAAGTACGTGGTGAGCTGGAAATCATGTACCCAGATAGAATGCAGATATAGCAATAAAAGCCGGATAGTCAAGAGTAAATATACGCCCAGATGATCTGGGCGCTCTTGACATACCAGCTTATTTTTGCTATTAAATAAACAACGGCTTAACCACAGAAATCTGCTGTTAAGCCGCATCAATTATCATAGAAGATCTGAATTTACAGAAAAAATTTCACACCGTCTCTCATTTTTGTCCGATGGCTGCTCATTTCGTTGCCACTATTAGGATTACATTTCCGGGGCTTTCTGCCCCGGATTTATTTTATCTAATAACGTCCTTAAGTTCTTTTAATGCATATGCAACAGCAGTTGCATTTTCATATCCAAATCGCTCATCATCCCCAAGGATTGAATTCTGATTCCAGAAAACATCACTTAGATATGACAGCTCACAGCCCATGTGCCAGCCCGGAATGCACAGAAAGTTCCCTCCTGTTTTTGAACCAAATAGGATATGAAAGCTGTATCCTTCAGCATTTACAATGGCTTCGTATGGTTCTTTTAAAATCTGAAGCAGTTCAATCTGACCTGCTTTATTCGTTACCTCTGAATCCTCGTAATCATTACCATTAAAATATACAACAGGATATTCATAGTCCAGTATCACAGTTGTTCACCTCCGCTTATCATCTCATGGTCACTGACGTAAAGAATGTCCTGATCATCTATCACCTGTAGTTTCTGCTGGCATCCATACATAAGCGCTTTTTCACAGATACGATTTATCAGTCTTGGAATTCCGCATGATATGCGGAAAATTTCATCAACAGCCCTTCGGCTGAACAGTTCACGGTCTGTTACTCCCGCATAATTCAGGTGCGCCTGTATATATTTTTCTGTTTCAGCCCTGTCAAGGTGGGAAAGAACACAGTTTATGTCTATTCTCTGTCTTACTGCATCATACCTTTTAAGCCTCAGCTTGTCTTCCCAGAGTTCTGACTGCCCAACCAGAACCAGAGCCATGGGGCTTTCTGAATCGAATTTGTAGTTAAGAAGGAAACGGAATTCCTCTATTGTTTCTTTTTCAAGCAGATGTGCTTCATCAAGCACACATACTACTTTCTGTCCATGCACTCCACGTATAATCTCTATTTCCTTCTGCAGCTGACGTTTTGCATCACCACGATAGTATTTCGATTCAAGTCCGAGTTGATCAAGAAGTCCTTTATAAAACCATCTTGGCGTGAGCTTTGAATCTGACAGGTAAAGGAAGATATATTTTTCCTTCGGCAGACTCGCTGAAAACCTGCGTATCAGCGTCGATTTTCCACATCCGGCATCTGCCGTAACAACAGCAAAAAGCTGTCTGTCTGCAACATATGAAAGCCTTCCGAGGCAATCAGACATGGCTGCCGATTCATATAAATCTTCCGGCGGTACATTTCTTGAAAAAGGTGTATGTTTCATACGGTAAAAATCCTCGTACATCCGTTATACCTCCTTCCTGTATGCTCCAAATGAGATTGCATCTGCACGGCGCTTTTTAGTCTCCTCATGCTGCTTTTCAAGAGCATCAAGAAAACGTGATGTTTCCGGTTCGGCTGCTTTCATCTGTGGGGGAATAGGCTGTCTCTGGTCACAATATTCACCTATTTTAAGAGGCTTCGCCTGAAATGATTCGAGTCCTTCGGAGGTTATGGTTATGATTTCAGGGGCCATCGGATCATATGCTATTTCTACAGTTTTTCCTATGAGTTTCGGTTTCGTTTCATATCTTCTGCCCTGGAAACTTATGCAGGCTCCTTTATCAACCTTTCTTGATTCATGATACATAAATGCCTCGCCTACCACACCTGCATCCATGTATACAAGCTGACGCGTATCACGGTTGAATTCCTGCAGGGGTGAAATCCCTTTATCCGGAACAGATACATTCAGACTTCGGTAGTATTCCCTGATTCCTTCGTGTGCCTTATTGTGATAGTATTCTTCAAGGAAAATCTTCCAGTAATGATTCAGCTCATCAAGCGTACGTATCTTTTTGGCTCTTACTTCCGCAACGAAATCGTCCACGACCTGATGAAATTTTTCTATTTTACCCTTGGATTTTCCACTTCTTAAAGGTGCAAATGCGATTTGTATCGAAAGCCTGGCCAGCGAGAGTTTAAGCTGCTTTGCAACGTACTGTGAACCATTATCAAAGTAACATTTGTCAAAATGGCCGTACTTCAGAATGGCTTTTCTGAAGGTATCTTCAACTATGCGTTCTTCCTGATTATCATAAAACTCGGAAGCAAGTATAAATCTTGAGTGGTCATCAATGGCAGATGAAAGATATGTCTGCACCATAGCTCCGTTTTTCCCGATGGGAAGTTTCGGGCCATATTTGATGTCTCCCTGTATGAGCATCATCCTGTGTGGTTTACAGAAACGCTTTGAAGAGCTCTTTCTGGCATCACTGTAAACATCCATGTGTGATGCTCCAAATCCTGCATTAAAAAGATGTCTCTGCATCGTAGAGCGTTTCAGCACTCCCGGTGCGACTTTTCCTTCTGATTCGAGTATGAGGATTATCTGCTCCACCGATCTGCGCGGCACCTCACGTCTTAACTGGATGGCATCCTCAAGTAATTCATCATAGTTTTCCGGTTTGTTATCTTTGCTATAGTATGTGCGTTCAGCAGGCTTGAGTCCGTCAAATCCTTTTTCACGGTAGGCACTTACATATCTGCGCACAGTACGCTCCGATATGTCATTTTTCTCAGCAATTGACATCCTTAATTTACGTGCTGAAGCCGAATCCAGGTTTTCATCCAGAAGCGGCAGTATCATGGTATACTTTTTCAGCGCAGCCTCATCGCTGTTTTGTTTTTTCATTAAAGTTCTGCTTGTATTCATGACTGTATGTCTCCTTTCTGAAAACATCATACAGTCAGAATGACGGACAGTTAATTCAAAGTCGGTAAAACATGAATCAGTAGAGAGGCTCAAGTGCATTTCCCGAATTGTATATATACCGCATGATGGTTTTAAACCAGTCAGCCGGCATGGACCTTCTCATGTGACGGAGCAGTGAAATGCCTGTTTCCAGCAGTTCCTCGCTGAATCCAAGCAGTCTGTAACCTATCGACTTCATATGTCCCTCTATGTTAAATTCATTGATAATAAACCAGTGATGCCATCTTATCATGGTATCCTCAGAAGGATATATTTCTGAATCCTCATCTTCGGAAGTTACAATATCATCCAGAACTCCCGATATGGTTTCCTCATTATAGTGCTTGAATGGTGTAAGTATGTCAGGCAGCATCCGGTGGATTCTGTGACACTTATCATTGCTGCACTGATGCCTTGGAATTCTGAGCCATTCATGTGTTCCGTCTTCGTATCTTATAATGCGGTTGCAGTAATCGCGGAAGACAAGACTGCCTTTCTGACATATGGGACAAAGAAATTCACTGCTCTCTGATAAAAATATGCTGTCCTTTTCTCGTAAAATCTGTTACAATATACATGGTGTTTACCAAGGTTCCGGAGGTCGGTCTTTGCAGGAGGGCTTTCGGAGCCTTTCCTTTTCTCTTAATAAGGACAGTATAATGGTCTATGGCTGGACAATCAAGAGGTCATGTGGTGGACAAGATAAGAAATCATAAACACTACACTCCAAGAATCTCATTTGTATATTTAAACAAGGTCACATTCAACTGCATAATATTGTACTGCTTATCTATAATTGCCTTTTGCACAATCAGATCCATTTTGCTGCTGGGGCTGAACGCCCAGTCTGCTCTTGCCAGTAAATCCTTCGACTGATCTAAATCAAGTTCCAGTGCAATACAGAGT
>CAVITM010000156.1:0-437 GCA_963645455.1 Moraxellaceae bacterium
GGTTTGTCCATGCGTAATAGAACCATTTATCGTAGGTGGAGGATGTGACTTTGAATAAATGCTGATTCAAACCACAAGTTCCTCCGCACCAAAGATCAACAAGAAGGCTGCCGGACCATGAGAATATTACATCACCGTCATGGACAATGTACTCTGGTTTGATGGAAGGCGAACATAATTCGCTGTTGGAATCACAGGAACCTTGGCGTAGTTCTTTGATTTTAAGAACAGGTAAACCTTGTTCGTCATCTTTGGGACGATACTTTTGCATGGCGAGACCATTGAGATAGTCAGCAATTCCAAGCAGAGAGCTTTCTTGCCAGCCGTCCGGGATGGTATCAAGCGTAAGGAACTCTTGGGTGAAAATACTTTGTGCCTGCTGAAGTAAATTCTCGTTTATCCGCGTGTTCAGCTCAATTTTATCGTCTATGTTAGAT
>CAVITM010000156.1:447-5150 GCA_963645455.1 Moraxellaceae bacterium
AGAATCCCTGCAATGTTTAATTGGACATCCATTGCTGGAATATCAACAAAAATTCCGGCAAAAGTATCACGAGTAATGGTATCAAAAACTGAGCCGTGCGTGTTTTTTGTAAAATGCGCACATTGTACTTCACAAGATAATAAAGAAACGTCGGGTCAACTATGTCTTTTTTTGCACGTAATCCATAGCAAGATTGATTAAAAGCCATTGGAAATGGAATCATAGCCATCTCACCAACAGTGCCGCGAGCTGAAATTATACTATCGTTATGTTGGAGTAATTTTGTGGAACTATTATTAAGCCCTTCTCTTGTGATCGTTTTTTCAGTTCTATAAACGTAGTGGCTATCATTATTAAAGTCCTTAACCGATAGCCACGGGATATCGCCACCCCAATATTCGCTGACGCTTGTTTTAGGCGTTCCCCCGCCAATCAATTCCATTATGTCTGAGAGTTTATATTTCATACCCAATCGCCCCCAGCTTCTTGCGAATCTCATCTTCCAGTTCATGGGACTTTGCAAACATATCGGAAAGCTCGGAAGTCAGGCGCGCCATTTTCTCCTCGAAAGGCTCGCCGTCATCTTCCTGTTCTTCGATGCCCACATATCGGCCAGGCGTCAGGATGTAATCCTGTTTTGCAATGTCCTGCAGGGTAGCAACAGAGCAGAAGCCCTTTACATCTTCAAGTGTTCCGTTCTGGAATGCCTCGAAGGTATCCGCCAGCTTCTGAATATCCTCATCTGTGAAATCTCTGTGCTTTCTATCGACCATGTGGCCCATCTTGCGGGCATCGATAAAAAGCGTTTTCCCTTTCTGCTTTTTTCCCTTCGTAATAAACCAGAGAGTAACCGGGATGGTCACGCTATAAAAAAGCTGCGTCGGCATGGCAATAATGCCTTCTATCAAATCGTCCTCTATAATCTTCTTGCGAATTTCACCTTCGCCGCTGGATTGCGTGGAAAGGGCACCGTTTGCAAGCACCAAACCGATTTTCCCGTTTGGCGCGAGGTGGTGAATCATGTGCTGAATCCATGCGTAGTTTGCATTGCCCGCAGGTGGGATGCCGTACTTCCAGCGTACATCATCAAGCAGTTTTTCCTGATTCCACGGATGGTAGTTGAATGGAGGATTCGCGAGAATAAAATCTGCTTTTAAGGTCGGGTGAAGGTCATTAGTAAATGTATCCGCCTGGTAAGGGCCGAAGTCTGCGTCGATACCACGGATGGCCATATTCATTTTTGCCATCTTCCAGGTGTCAGCGTTTGCCTCCTGTCCGTAAACGGAGATTGCGCCGCGTTTGCCGGAATGAGCTTGAATGAATTTTGCGCTCTGTACGAACATGCCGCCGGAACCGCAGCAGCAATCGTACACACGGCAGTTATCAAATGGGCGAAGGATAGCAACAAGTGTCTTAACCACGCTGGACGGCGTGTAGAATTCACCGCCGCCTACGCCTTCTTTTTCTGCAAACTGTGCGATGCAGTATTCGTATGTACGGCCGAGGAGATCTTCGCTCTCTTCGGTGTTGCTCATATCTATATTGTTCGTGAAGATGTCCACGACATCGCCCAGAATCCGTTTGTCGAGATCGGGGCTGGCGTAGTTCTTCGGAAGAACATTCTTTAGCGTCTTATTTTCGGTTTCAATGGCTCTCATGGCGTTATCGATGACCGTGCCGATTTCGGGCGTGTGAGCGGCTGCGGCAATGGTGCTCCACCGTGCCTCCTCCGGCACGAAGAACACATTCTCCATCGTATAAGCGTCGCGGTCATCCTCGAAGCCGTCGCCTTCGTCTATGAGCTCCTGATATCTCTTATCAAAGGCTGCGGAAATATAACGCAGAAAGATAAGTCCGATGATTACCTTTCTGTATTCTGCCGCCGGTATATGTCCCCACAGAACGCAAGCTGCATCCCACAGTTGTTTTTCAAAACCGATGTTGGCATTTGTTTTGTCAGCCATTTACTGTCTACCTCACTTTTTATATGGTAATCGTGAACCGCTTTTATTTTACAGCTGTATTTGTCCCATAATCAGGACTTAGCTCGCTGACCGGTCATCATTTTATAATGTTGGCCCTGGCCAAGCGCATCAAAAATCATCTTAAAGACTCGCTTATATGCATCCACATCTTCACAGTCCTCCACATAATTCAAGCCATCGCTGATGCCATTAGGATTATTGATGTACGCAAGCAGAGAAGATGCAAGATGATAATCGGTCATATCCGGCTGTTCACCCTCGATTTGCTTGATGAATTTATCCCGGTTTTCTTTATTTTCAAGAACAATTGCACGCAGGTCGCTGCCCTCATAACCGCAAAGCTGCAGGAAGTAGTATTCGAGAATGCGCCTCATTACGTTCAGGGCCGGGATCGTAGACTGGATGTCACGGAGCTCATCCCACAAGGCAGCATAGGAATTCTGAACCGGATTGTAGTTTTCTTCTTCGGTCGGGATCTCCTTGCTCTGACGTTTGCAAAGTTTGATGGTGGAGATGTTGTCGTTCTTCCGAATCATGTAGAACGATGTGCAGTTATAAAACCCAACCTGCTGATAAGTAACCTCCCTGTGAAAGTACACGTTATGCGTCAGCACAAACAGCTGCTTGATATAGTCGCCGGGAACCTTTGGATTCAGGTACTCGGTATTGTTCCGGCAGACATTAATCATCTCTCGGACGATTGCGCTGACGAGGAACAGGGCTGTGCTATCCATGCTTGACACTGGGTCATCGATAACGACGATTTTTTCCTTGAGTTCCTCGCTGCTCATGCTGCCACGCACCTGATGATAGAAGTACAGGAATGCGATAAAGTTCCGTTCACCCTCACTGAGGTTTTCCGCAATTGAGCCGTCTTCACGGATAACCTCATACACGTTCTCCACACCTTCCTTGGCACGAATGCTGAAGCCTTGGAATCCGGAATCCTTCAGAATCTTATTGATGCTGTCGATGGCGGCCTCGGTATTCGCATTGTGCTTATTCAAGTCGGAGATTTCCTTTGTCAGGTCTCCGATTTCTTTTCTGAGCTTCTTGCCACGCTCGGTAACATCATCGATTTCCTTCTGGAGCTGGGCCACTTCATCCTGATAACTCTTCACGTCGGCAGCCAGCATGAACGCAAGATACTGCATGATTTCTGTCTTGCATTTGCTCTTGCTGGACCTCTTGGCAGAAACTACATCGTTATTTGTCTTGATCTGCTTATTGATTTCGTCAATCATTGCACCGATTTCTAACAGGAGTGTATCGGTATCCTCAAGAGAAATGGTCTTTGACGGTTCTTTGACCTTCTCAGCAATGCGATGACGGTTGATTTCAAAGTTGCTCTCCAACAGGGCGAGTTTTTCCTGATAAGCAGTCAGATCAATCGTCGGCATAACGTCGCTGGCATTAGCCTGAAGCACCCGGACGATTTCTCTGGTCTCTCTTTCATACACAGTCTGGAACTGCCCAAGATCACGGATGTCCTGCTGATACTGAGCGTCAAAGGTAGCCGCAATATCCGCCTCAAAGTTTGCCGGGAGCTTCTGCTGGCAGTACGGGCATTTTCCACCCGCTGCACCGGCATAATGGGTATGACCATCACGGACCCAATCGGATGCTGTGTCACCGAGAGCCTTCATGAATTTTGCGAAAGGCGTATCGCTGCTGCTGACAATCATTCTATCGAGCAGGTCCTTTCCGGGAAGGCTACCGTAGGTGGTAGCTGCGGCTTTTTTGAACTCCGTATACGCTCTGGCTGAATCGTCAAAAGCTACGTCATAGAGACGCTCCAGCTCTGCCAGATCGTGATCGGTCGGTTTTGTTTCTCCAAGTACGGCCTCGGCAAAGTTCTTCTTTTGCTTCTTGCCGTCCATGCACTTATCGAAGCGTCTGCGGATTTCTGCAGTCTTTGAAAAGCAGGTGTCCTGAAACTGCGTCAGCGCAGATGCAAGGCCATCTGTTTTCTTTTTATGCTCATCAGGAGCTGTCTGACGAGCATCCATTTTCTGCTTTTTCTGATCTGTAAGTTCAGCGATCTTCTTTTTAGCCTCGACATCCTCTTCACCGAAGATAAAGACGCCTTTGAGATCGCCGTAATTTACAAAGTTGTCGTTGATGAAATCCTGATTATAAACGAGCACTTCAAAGTCGTCGGCGGTTTTGCCGTCGGCCCAGACAACTCCGTCATCCTCCGCAATGGCGTGAGCGATAGAAGATTTTCCCGCTCCGTTATTGCCATAGAAGAAGTTGACGAACGTGAGCTCGCTCAAGGGGATATTCTTTTCATAAAGGATGGCGCAACAACAGGGGTAGTTACAATTAACCAACTTAAAGAGCCATTTAGCTTGCTTTCTAGTGTTGCCCTTATAAAAACTTCGCAAATCAATCAGTTCATTGTTTTTGCGATGAGAGCTCCTTATTTCTTTGCATCTATCAGGGACAAAATGAAGGGGGTTGCTATAACCAGAGTAACTCTCAAAATCCTTAATAGTTGCGTAATTCCCCTTCCACCTCTTGCAGAACAAACACGCATTGTAGCCAAGGTTGAAGAACTCTTTTCCATTATCGACAATATGGCTAGTTGATTTCTGTTTCAGTAAACTTGGCTTCTTGGGTTCTTGCGTTTCAGGGGGTGGGGGTACTCGATAAGCCAACTTGGGTATTCGAACAGCCAAGTTGGGTGCCCCCCCAATCAATCAACCAAGCAAGTTG
>CAVITM010000157.1:0-394 GCA_963645455.1 Moraxellaceae bacterium
GGTTGCTCTGATAGTCATAAATAGCCTTCAGCAGCTGCCCAGCCTGTTCGTTCGTCATCTTTTCGACGGATTTCTCCCAGCTCATATACATTACGAATGATTTCTTGTCTGCCATTCCTCTCAAACCTCCCTTACGCGTATCTTGTGAACCCATAGCATAAGCTTCCGCTTTATGATGTATTGCGGCGTCCTGGTTGCCGGGCTCTTCACATCCTCAACGACTGTGTTCCCGCGTCCGTCGATGTAGCAAAAATCTGCTTTGTAGCTGCATGCACGTTCAATAACTTTCTTCGTTGTTCCGTCCCGCTGCGGCGGGATCAGCACGAAGGTCTTCTGACATTCAAGCTCCCGGATAACACCTTCTCTCTCCATCTGGCGGAGGTATAGGTACCGG
>CAVITM010000157.1:404-5138 GCA_963645455.1 Moraxellaceae bacterium
CATATATAGCCTTCAGAAGCTGCCCGGCTTGTTCGTTTGTCATTTTGGAGATTGCCTTCTCCCAGCTCGTGTACATCACGAACGATTTTTTCTCGGCCATCCTTTCAAACCTCTCTTACTCGTATCTTATAAACCCACAGCATCAGCTTCCGCTTTATGATGTACTCCGGCGTTTTGGTTGCCGGACTTTTCACATCCTCCACCACCATGTTTCCCGTGGCATCGGTGTAGCAGAAGTCTGCCTTGTAGCTGCACGCACGCTCAATCACCTTCTTGGTTGCCCTGTCTCTCTGCGATGGGATCAGCACGAAGGTCTTCTGACATTCAAGCTCATGAATCGCTCCGTCCCTCTCCATTTGGCGGAGATATAGATACCGGAGTGCCTCCTTCTTGGAATCGAAGAGACGGTCATCGGCCATCGTCTTTTTGTTCTGATACTTTGCCATATCCCTCCAGCAATTGAAGCTCCGCCGGCGTCAATGTCTCAATCGGCGCCTCCGAGCCTTTGATTTCCTGAATCAGGCCGTCGATCAGCCGCGCCATTTCCGCCGTATTGAATTCGTGGGATCCTCTCATGAGGATGAACGTCCGGTACACCGTGCCGCCCTTCGTGAAGGTCTGCTGCAATGGTCTTACATGGATTTCCTCCATGTCCTTCCAGCGATCATTCTCCGGCAGCGTTACGTAAACGACATTCCCATCTATCACGAAGTCCTGGCCGTAATGCCGCAGCATTTCATTGTGAAGCCGCACCCGTGAAACCTTTTCATATTCCGCGAACTCTCCCAGGAGCTTCCAGTAATACGCGTTCGCCGTCAAGCTTCTCTTTTCGCGATGTTCCTTTAACGTGCAGTCGTATATCTTGTCTGCGCCAAGGCGCTGCAAAGCCTCGATGACTTTAATCATCAAGGCTGCAGGTGTTCCGTTCAGTGTTGTCATACGTTTTCTCTATCCGGCAATCCGTTCAGGTAGGCCGTCATGCTGTTGTAATCAATCGTTTTCGCGAAGTCGATATTCTTGCCCTTCCGGTGCGCCAGCTCGGCAAGCTCGGCCTTCTGTCCGTCTGTCAATGGGCCTGTCGTCCGATTCTGCGCCCCTGTGGGCCTCTGTACGGGCTTCTGATTGCTTGCTTGGCTTGTTGTTCCAGTGCCGTTATTCGCGGCCCTTTGTGGGGCTGTGGTGCGCGGCTGCGGCTCAGGTGAATCCGTCTCACTGTCCACCATTTCCTCGGTCGGAATGCAGAAGACCTGGAAAAGCGCATACTTGAAAGCGGCGCTCATGGCTTTGTTGTAGCTCTTGTCTCCGGAATCCATGCCCTCACCAATAACCGTTGCTGTAATGCTTGAACCATCCTCGGCATAGAACGAATACTTGACGGTCACTGTGCTGTAGATCAATGCGCTGCCGCTTTTGGTCATCCGTTCCTCCCGGTTGGTTTCCAGCACCTCCGGTGTGCAGAAGATCCCGGCCTTTCGAAGCGCTGGGTTGATTGCGTTCATAACGGCATCAATGCCGCGGTACTTGTAACCCTGCTGCGGGTTCCGGCTGTCCTTGCCAACAGCCTGACAGGCTTCCATAGCTTCATGGATTGCCTTGTAGATCTTCGATGTGCTTTCCATACGTCCTCCTTACTGGATCTTCACATAAGTGCCGCGTTCGCCGTATCTGGCAAACGGAAGCTCAATTCCCAGTTTCAACTCCTTAGCAATCTTGTCCTTGTCCGGCTTCTGCACGATCTCGGTTTTAAGATATTCCTCCGGGACTTCCGCCTCATCGATCTGGAGCGGGAGCGCTCCGCCGTTCTTGCAAACTTTAATTTCGTGAAGGTCGGAGTTGAATTTATTAACCCCGGCCGCCTTCAGTGATGTTTCCGCATAGCTCTCCATGCGTTCCAGCATGGTCTCGCACGACTTCTTCACACGCTTCAGATACTCAATCTCTTCCTTCGCGGCCTCAATCCGGCTCTTGATCCGCTTGTAAACGGCTGCGTATCCGTCCACTTTCTCAGCAATCTCAAGCTTTACTCCCTCAAGCGTATCATTGATGGCCTCAAGGTCTGTGTCCGGATCCGTGGCCATGTCAAGAAGCTCGGCATAGTCGCTCGACAATTCATACAGCTTACTCATACCGTTCCTCCCATGGATCCTCGCCAAATGCTGCCGAATCAATCTCCATGTCTCCGGCGTCATAGTCGTCTGCGTCACGCAGCAGCTCATAGATCCGGTCGCTGGCGTATGCTATAGCGTCCTCTTCGCTGGCAGCCTCCACAGTCACATAGACCGTCACAGGAACCTTGACCTGCACCAGGCGCTCCGCCGGTTCATGCCGGATGAGTGCGTTGCTCCTGTACTCCTCCGGCGTCATCGTTTTCCAATCGTCGTAACTCATTGATTTTCCTCCATTCTGTGTTAGAATAGCGGTGGACAAAGTAGCTATTCCTTTCACTCGGCCTCGTCAGTTCCCGCTGACCGGGCCTTTTTTCTTTCTCGGATTCTTCTCTCAACATCCGTTTCGACCTGCTCCACCAGCTCCTCCGGTAGTTCCCGGTCGCTGAAAATCATCAGGAGCTTGATCCCTTCGAACTCCGCTTCGAAGTGGTACCCTTCATAATGGGTTCTCAACTTCCAAATCGGGTTAAATGCCTTCTTGATTTCCTCGTAGTTTCTCGCGCTCACATGCATTTTCAGCACCTTCGGACCTCTGCCAGGCCATTCAACATCTGCCGAAATCAAGCTCGAATCCGCGTTGATAATCTCCGCCAGTTCTGTGCCAAGCTCGGCAATCCGCTGCAGCCTTTCCTTAAATTTTGTCATACATGTCCTCCTCATCCATTCCGACATATGCACCAATGCCAACCCCGGCAGCCATTGCGAACAGTGCCCCGATCAGCAGCCGGATGTGCAGCCCTGTAATGGCGTCGCCGTAGTCGATTGCTCCCACAACACCCATCAGGACGAAAAAACCGCCGGCGATCAAAACGCCGCTCAGGAGTGTCAGGAACGGCGGCAGATGCTTATCAAGCCACCGATCAATGCGCTTCAGCTTCCATAACAACCGCTTGCTCGGCTTCCTAAACTCAATGATGATCCTCATGACATTCTCCCTTCTCTGCAAACTCCTTCGCGTCCTTCATCCGCCAGAACTCCCACGACTGAAGCGGCCCGCGCTTTACAATGAAATTTGTGTACTCCCAGAAGCCCCGCGGGCTGTGGTTCTCTACCTTGTGCTTACAGCTCACAATCCTTACGCCGGGATACGTCTCATTCTGATACGTGATCTCGGTCACGTTGTCGCCGACTACACGGCTGACTCTTTCCCACTTGTCTACCATTCCGTTTTCTCCTCGTCCCGTCTTCAAACTGTCTACAGGGATACAGGCGGGATCGCTCAAAGCATCCTGCATGGATGCATTCCCTGCAACTCGCTGTCATTTCCTACTCCTTCATCAGCTTTACAATGTCTTCATCCCTGAATTCGAGCTTCTTAAACATCCTCCCGGCTTCCTTCCGGGTGAAGGAATCTTCCCGCACCTTTCTGGTAAATGTCGGTTTCGTGTAACCGAGATACTTTGCAATCTCGGTCAAGCTCTTCAGATTCTTCAGATTTCCATAGGAGCGAATGTAGTTCTCAATCATGTCCTCAGCCCTCCTAAATCTCTCTACCCGTTCCCATATCCAGCAGATAAGCCTGATCACCGCCGCAATCGCTGCCGCGAGCGGCCATGTCGGAAGCAGTGCTATCAGTTCCAGCAGCGCACTCACTTATCCCTCCAGCTTCTTCCCTGTCTAATGTCTTCGGCGGTGATTGTCCTGGCGTATTCCTTACGCTGTCCGTCTCCCGCATTCAGGTATCCGTTGATAAGTACATGATCAATCTTTCTGTACGTTTCGTAGCTGATCGCACCGAGCGCCCGCGCCATTTTCAACTGTCCAAGACATTCATACACAAGCTCACTGCTGTCTGACCGAACGGCATAAAGCGCATTCTTCACGATGTCCGCCGTCACTTTCTCCTCCAGTCTCTCGGTCGGTACATCATTGTAGATATTCAGATTCATTCGCCCCTCCGTACCGTCTCGGCATCCTCCACCATTGTAATGCAGTTCGTGATAGCTACGTATGCGGCAAGCTTCTCATTGTAGTCGCTGTCTCCTATATGGCCAAACGGCGACACTTGCAGTGCGTAGTCGTTCATGTAGGCTGTCAGCCTATCTGCGTCAATCAGTCGCATGTTGTTCCCCCTTCCTGCTCAAACAGCTTCGCGGTTTTGTCCTTCTGCAGGTTCTCTCGAATCATGTCAAGCATGTCGTCAACAAATTGCTCTCTGTCGAATGTTCCAGGCTCAACAGCATCAAACACCTCGATCATGTCCTCTATCGTGGCGCCCATCGCCGCCAGTAGGAAATATAAGTGGCATACCGGACCCAGATTCTCTACATTGCTTTTAATCTCCGGCTCCTGTGTTCCCTTTGGCATAGTAATCAGCATCGAGATTTCATTCTCGGTAATGAACTTGTCCATAACCTCACCGAATTGGTCAAGGTTCATCTCCTTCTGTTCCATTTCGTTCTCTCCTCATTTCCCTGTCTAATGTCTTCGCTTCTGCTGCCGGGTTCAGCCTCTGAACTCCGGCCGTCTCTGCCCGCGGAACTTCGTGAGCCGCACTGCATGCTTTAACTCCGCTTCAGTCATCACATCGCGCCCGATGGACTTCACGAAGTCAATTGCCCAGTTC
>CAVITM010000158.1:0-5083 GCA_963645455.1 Moraxellaceae bacterium
GAGTATTATATGGCACAGCTGATTGACGGAAAAAAGATCTCACAGGAGATCAAGGATGAATGCAGGGAAACCGTGGCAAAACTGAAAGAACAGGGGATTGAAGGGGCGCTGGCAGTGATTCAGGTGGGAGCAGACCCGGCCTCCAGTGTTTATGTGCGCAACAAAAAGAGAGCATGTGAATATATCGGTATCCGTTCCGAAAGCTATGAGCTTCCGGAAGAGACCAGCGAGGAGGAACTGCTGGATTTAATCCGTAAATTAAATGCCGATCCGAAGATCAATGGCATTCTCTGCCAGCTTCCGGTTCCGCCCCATATGGATGAAAATAAGATCATCTGTGCCATTGATCCCAACAAGGATGTGGACGGCTTTCATGTAGAAAATGTAGGGGCTCTGGTGACCGGCAATAAAGGCTTTGTGTCCTGTACACCTGCCGGTATTATCCAGCTTCTGAAGCGCTCCGGAGTGGAGATCGCCGGGAAAAACTGTGTGGTGATCGGCAGAAGCAATATTGTGGGCAAACCTATGGCGCTGCTGATGCTTCGTGAAAATGCAACGGTTACGGTTTGCCACTCAAAGACGAAAAACCTTCCGGATATTTGTAAACAGGCAGATATTTTAATTGTCGCTATCGGCCGTCCAAAGATGATTACAGCAGAGTATATCAAGGAGGGAGCTGTCGTCATCGATGTGGGAATCCACAGACAGGAAGATGGCAAGCTGTGCGGTGATGTGGATTTTGCACAGGCAGAGCCCATTGCCTCTGCCATCACACCGGTGCCCGGCGGTGTGGGACCCATGACTATTGCGATGCTGATGCATAACTGCGTTGAGGCAATGCAGGCCTAAAGAGATCAATGAGGTTTTACCATGAAGTGTGCAAAATGTGGAGCGGAGATAAAAAAAGGACATCTGTATTGCTCCTCCTGTGGCGCAGAGGTGCAGATCGTATCTGCGGCAAACGTTCTGGAAGAGGAGTTTTTTCTGGATTTTCAAAGGCGTGAGATGTCAGGAGACGCAGAGCATTCCAAGCATGGTCAGACTGCGCCCCGTAAGATTTCCCGGGCGCAGAAAAAGAAATGGACGATGGGTTGGATCGTATCAGTGGCAGGGGCAGTATTTTTAGTTTTGCTTGCCATCGCATGTTCCATTCGTGATGGACAGTCTGCCAAAACACAGGCGGCAGATGTATCTTATGATCAGCTGATCCGGCTGCTGGCGGAGGGCGATGAAGATGGGGCAGCGCAGCTGCTTGCAGATGGCGCATCCCTTGGAGAGAATTCGATCCAGACATACGCCTGGCAGGCTTGGCTGGATGGACAGTGCCAGGATACGGATGGACAGCTTCTTATCCTGAAAAAAGCCCTTGCCCAGGATCCGGAAAATGCATATATCTGTCAGGAGATGATTCGTATTTTTGTAGATCAGCAGGATTTTGACGGACTGTATGACTTTTACGAGTCCTGTCAGGGAAGTTCTCTGGAAAAATTCTTTTCGGATTATCTTGTTGAGGCGCCGCAGATCCTGTTGCCGGAGGGCCTATTTTTAGAGACCGATACACTGACCATTACTGCACAGGATGGGTTGAATATTTATTATACAACGGACGGTTCGTCCCCTGTTACGGATGGCATTCTGTATTGTGCACCATTAGAGTTTTCGGCGGGAAACTATACATTATCAGCTGCCGCATGCAATGACAAGGGCTATTACAGCCCGGTTGTGACATGCGAGTTCACAGTAGAAAATTATGAAAAACCGGCCATGCCATACGTGACGCCTGAAAGCGGAGAGTATCAGAAGCCTCAGACGATCTATATCACTGTCCCTGAAGGCTGCACGGCTTACTACACATGGAACGGACAGACGCCGACGACTGCATCCTCCCGCTACAGCGGCGGCATCTCTATGCCGGAGGGCAACAATGTGTTATCCGTGATGATCATTGATGCTTATGGATATGAGAGCAGTGTCCAGCGAATGAATTATATTTATATGCCGCAATAAACAAGAAAAAAAGCCCGGGATCCTTTGAAGATTCGGGCTTTTTTGACAAAAACTTTCTTTTGCTAAATTCTTAACAATTTCTAAAAAAATCTATTGAAAAACTTTTCCAAGACCCTTATAATTATTATAGCGAAATTTTTGCTTTTTAAAAATTTAAGCACTAAAATATATACGGAGGTAGAAAGAATGAGTAATGGAAATGATAGTCTGGCTATGCAGCGCATTGCCGGATTAGTCGACGAAAACAGCTTTATGGAAATCGGCTCACTTGTTACAGCAAGAAGCACCGATTTCGATCTGTATGCCACAGACACTCCTTCAGATGGTGTTGTGACCGGACATGGCTTGATCGACGGAAATCTGGTGTTTGTCTACAGTCAGGACGCAGGAGTGCTTGGCGGCACCATCGGAGAGATGCATGCAAAGAAGATTGCTTCTCTTTATGACATGGCAGTAAAGATGGGTGCTCCGATCATCGGACTGATCGACTGTGCAGGCATGAGACTGCAGGAGTCTGTGGATGCACTGGAGGCAGTCGGCAGCCTGTATGCAAAGCAGGTGGAGGCATCCGGCGTAGTTCCCCAGATTACAGCTGTATTCGGAACCTGTGGTGGCGGTATGGCAGTCGTACCTGCTCTTTCTGATTTTACATTTGCAGAGGCAGAGGGCGCCAAGATTTTTGTCAACTCTCCCGATGCAATCCCCGGCAATAATAAAGGAAAATGCGACAGCGCATCAGCCAAGTTCCAGAGCGAAGAGGCTGGTACTTTAGATGGCGTTGGAACCGCTGCAGAGATCTATGCAAAGATCCGCGAGCTGGTAACATTACTTCCCGGCAATAACGCACAGGCAGGCGTTATGGACAGCTGCATGGATGATCTGAACCGCGCATGCACCAGCCTTGATACCATGAAGGGTGATCCCAGATATGTTCTCGCAGAGATCTCTGACGGACATGTATTTTTTGAGACAAAGGCCGATTACGCAAAGGAAATGGTGACCGGATTTATCAAATTAAACGGTATGACCATCGGAGCTGTAGCAAATGCTACGGAGCTGTACAAGGATGGCGAGAAGAGCGAGGAGTTCGAGGCAAGCCTGACTGCACACGGATGCAACAAGGCTGCAGATTTCGTTGCTTTTTGTGATGCATTTGAGATTCCGGTTGTTTCCTTCACCAACGCAACAGGATTTAAGGCATGCATGTGCTCCGAGAAGAATCTTCCCAAGGCATTGGCACGCCTGACTTATGCATTTGCAAATGCTACCGTGCCGAAGGTAAATGTGATTACCGACAAGGCTTACGGCAGTGCTTACGCAGTTATGAATTCCAAGGCTCTGGGTGCAGATCTTGTATATGCATGGCCGGATGCCAAGGTTGGCATGATGGATGCTTCTCTTGCAGCAGGCATCATGTATGCAGATGCTTCTGCAGATGTGATCGCACAGAAAGCAAAGGAATATGATGCACTTCAGGGCAGCGTTTCATCTGCTGCAAGACGTGGATATGTGGATCGCATCGTGGATTACGCGGATACCAGAAAGTATCTGGTAGCTGCTTTTGAGATGCTTTATACAAAAAATGTGGAGCAGCCCTATAAGAAGCACGGCGCAAAATAAGAAAGGTGACGATTATGACGAAGATGAAGAAAAAATTAGTATTGATCGTCTGTCTGTGTCTCCTTGCCGTCGGTGTATTCGGATGTGGCAGTGATGAAAATGCTACTTACAACGGATATACAGCAGATCAGCTCGCTGCAAACAACACCGGTATTTTAGATGAACTGGTGGCTATGAGCGATGCAGATCTTTCAAACTATCAGGCCAACCAGGATCAGCTCGATGAAGTGACATTGAATGTGATCAACAACTGGGTGGATGTAAAGGACGAGATTGGCGATTTTGTTGGTTACGGTGATGTGACTGTCACGGAGGCGAACGGTACTATTACCGTTGAGCAGGAGGCGAACTTTACAGACAGTGATATTACAGTGACATTTGTATATGATGATGAGATGCAGGTGACAGACGTCACGATCGATCGTGTTTATACTCTGGCAGAGACCATGGCAAAAGCAGCGATGAATACAGCGATGGGTATGGGTACTGTATTTGTGATGCTGATCATCATCAGCCTGATCATCTATGCGTTTGGATTGATTGGCAGGCTGCAGAACAAGAAGGAAGCACCGGCTCCGGCAGCTGCTCCTGCTCCTGTCGCAGCCCCGGTAGCTGCCCAGACAGATGATTATGAGCTTGTAGCCGTAATAGCAGCTGCAGTTGCAGCAGCCAGCGGTACATCAACCGATGATTTTGTAGTTCGTTCCATTAAGAGAAGATAATATTTAGGAGGAAATGATCATGAAGAATTATACAATTACCGTAAACGGAAATGTTTATGATGTGACCGTAGAGGAAGGCGCTGCAGGCGTGTCTGCTCCCCTTGTACAGAAGGCTGCTCCCGTAGCTGCAGCTGCACCGAAGGCTGCTGCTCCCGCCGGTGGAGCAGGTGCTGTTAAGATCGAAGCAAAGGCAGCCGGAAAGGTATTTGCCATCGAGGCAGCTGTCGGACAGGCAGTTAAGAGAGGTGAAACTGTGCTTGTATTAGAGGTTATGAAGATGGAGACTCCCGTTGTTGCAGAGGCAGACGGAACCATCGCAAGCATTGACGTAGCAAAGGGCGACAGCGTAGAGGTTGGAACTGTTTTAGCTACAATGAATTAATCGAATAGGAGGTCTCGTATGAGTTACGTTACAGAAACACTGAGTAATCTCATTCATCAGACAGCCTTCTTCAATCTGACCGTAGGAAATTATTTGATGATTGCAGTTGCCTGCTTCTTCCTCTATCTTGCGATCAAGAAGGAGTACGAGCCGCTTTTGCTTCTGCCGATTGCATTCGGTATGCTGCTCGTAAATATCTATCCGGATATTATGCTTAATCCGGAAGACGCCAGCAATGGTGTAGGTGGATTACTCTATTATTTTTATCAGTTAGATGAATGGTCGATCTTACCGTCCCTGATCTTTATGGGTGTAGGTGCGATGACCGACTTTGGACCGCTGATTGCTAACC
>CAVITM010000159.1:0-1879 GCA_963645455.1 Moraxellaceae bacterium
AACAGGCCCGGAGGCAGTTCGTGAGGCAATGCAGCTTGCATGGGGCTATGTACGTGATAAGAAGATCTTCGATGTAGAGGCAGAGCGTGTGGTAGATCTTTCTGATATGCAGATCATCGATTATGGAAATATTGATGATTACCTCGTGACAGATTGGGTGTATAGCAATGACAAGATTACCGAAAATGTAAAGAAGGTAATTGCAGATGGATGTACCCCCGTTACAGTTGGAGGAGATTGCTCAATTCATTATCCGGTAGCTCGCGCAATGCATGACAGCATTGAGGGAAATCTTGGCGTTATTTACATGGATGCACATTTTGATTTCTTTAACGATCATGAGAAGTATGGAACACTGTCTCACGGACATCCCATGGGAAATATTATGAAACTTCCTCGGGTAAAGGGCGAGAATTGTATTCACTTTGGACAGCGTGCATATGAAAAGCCGGCATTTTATGATGTGGTAAAGGAAGCTGGATCTACATTGATCACTCCCCAGACGTTTTATAAGATGGGAATTGAGGGATGCGCAAAGAAGTGCCTGGAGATCTTGAAGAAGAACACAGAAAAGGTTGTAGTTGCGTTAGATGTAGATGTATTCGAGGCTTGTGTGGCTCCGGGAAATGCAGGTCCGGAAGTTGGCGGATTCTCTTCCTATGATCTGTTAGAGTTCTTGAAGATTTTAGCACCTCAGGTAGATGGATTTACGATTTCTGAGGTAAATGAAACTCGTGACTTCCATAATTTCACAGCAGTTTTAGCAGCAGAAGCTTTCAATGATTTTATCATTTATAATCATGCAGAAAAAGAGGACTAATTAAGATCTTGGGTCATACTGCAGAAAATGGCAGAATAGGAATTGTTATTTAGTGTGACTGATAGAGAATGGTGTTGTGGGGGGATGGCAGCCGGTGACCGCCGTCCTCTCCCACCACTTGATTTGACCGGAGGAGGAAAAATGGAATCGAAAAAGAAAAAAGAATTGGATGCGTTATGCCATAAGTTTCGATGTGATTTGATTCGTATTTTGCATGCTGTAAAAACGGGGCATCCGGGAGGATCTTTATCAGTGTGCGAGATATTGACAGACTTATATTTTAATGATGCAAATATTTCTGTTGAGAATTTCGGAGAGAGGGAGAGAGATAAAATTGTCCTTTGTAAAGGCCATGCGGCTCCTATGCTGTATCTGAATCTTGCAGAAAAAGGATTCTTTGAAAGAGAAGAACTGTCTCAGTTACGTCAAATAGACAGCAGACTTCAGGGACACCCCTGTTCAAAAGAAACACCGGGAGTAGAACTATCTACGGGACCTTTGGGCGCAGGATATCCGGCAGCTCTGGGAATAGCATTATCCGATCAAATGGATGGAGTGAAAGCGTATACTTATGCGATCCTCGGGGATGGAGAAATGAATGAAGGGGTGATTTGGGAAACTGCGATGAATGCGTCGAAGTTTCAGGCAAATCAGCTGATTACCATAGTGGATTGGAATAAAGTGCAGCTGGATGGTACGACAGAACAAATTATGCCAATGGGAAATGTAGAAGAAAAGTGGAAGGCCTTTGGATACCACACGATTGTAGTGGATGGGCATAATGTAGAAGAGATAAGTGATGCAATACAAGAGGCAAAAAAAATAGAAGACAGGCCGACCGTTATTTTAGCCAACACAATAAAAGGAAAAGGTGTTTCCTATATGGAAGGAAAAAATATCTGGCACGGCGGTGTCATTGATGATGAACATTATGAACAGGCAATGAAGGAATTGGAAGGTGTGGGCGTATGAGTAAAACAATTCGGGATGTTTATGGTGAAGCGCTCGCAAAATATGGCGCTGAGAATAAAAATGTGGTAGTTTTGGACGCAGATGTTT
>CAVITM010000159.1:1889-5025 GCA_963645455.1 Moraxellaceae bacterium
GTTCAACAAAGTCAGGCTTATTTGGAAAAGCTTGTCCGGAACGATTTTTTAATTGCGGAATTGCAGAATATGCTATGATGGGAATGGCAGCAGGTATGGCTAGGAATGGGAAAATTCCCTTTGTTAATGCCTTCGCAGTGTTTGAAACTACGATAGGCCTGCTTGCAGCAAGAACCTTTATGTCTTATTCCGGACTTCCTGTCAAGATGATGGGAGCCTATGGAGGACTTTCAGATGCTTATGACGGAGCGACCCATCAGTCCTTAGAGGATCTTGCCGTTATGCGGACATTGCCGGGAGTCATAGTAATGGTGGCGTCAGATGCACAAATCACAGAGTGGATGGTGAAAAAGGCGATAGAAACAGAAAAGCCGATGTATATTCGCTTGTCGAGAGATGCAGCGATGGATTGCCATCCGGAGGACGCAAAATTTGAGCTGGGGAAAGGAATGGTCCTCAGAGAGGGAACAGATCTCACGATTATAGCATGCGGATTAATGGTGGGAAAGGCATTGGAAGCTTCTGAAAAGTTAGAAAAAAAAGGAATCCATGCAAGAGTTGTGGATATGTATACGATAAAGCCGATTGATACAGACCTGATAGAGAGTTGTGCAAAAGAGACAAAAGCAATTCTGACGGTTGAAGAGCATAGTGTGATCGGAGGACTTGGAGGAGCTGTTGCAGAGGTGCTGGCAAAGGCAGGAAGCGGCGTGCCCTTAAAAATGCTTGGAATGAATGACTGCCATGGTGAATCCGGAGCATATCATGCTTTGTTGAGTAAGTATGGCTTGGATTCGGAAGCTATCATCATGGAAGCTGAACGATTATTAGAAAAATAAGCCATCATTTTGATGGCAGAAGCATAGAAAGGAATGATAAAATCATGAATGAATCAATTCACAAATATTTTAAGGTAGGAACCATTCAGTGGATGACGCATCCGCCGAAGGATTATGATCTGTTAGATTCTATAAAGACAATTGCATGCGATGATTTCTTCGATGCAATTGAAGTAACACAGGTAAAAGATGATGCACTGAGAGAGAAAGCAAAAAGGATTCTGGATCAGTCTCATCTGAAGGTTTGCTATGGAGCGCAGCCGAGACTTCTTGGAACCGGACTGAACCCCAATGATATCAATGAAGAAGGAAGAAAGAAAGCAGAGGCAACTCTTCTGGAAGCAGTTGATGAAGCAGAATATCTTGGGGCAAAGGGAATCGCATTCCTGGCTGGAAAATGGGAAGAAGAGACAAAGGATCAGGCTTATGAGCAGTTGTTAAAGACCACGAGAGCCGTATGCGACTACGCTGCAACCAAGGGAATGATGGTAGAGCTGGAGGTTTTTGACTTCGATATGGACAAAGCTGCCTTGATTGGCCCGGCACCTTATGCTGCACAGTTTGCCGCAGATATGAGAAAGACCAACAGCAACTTTGGCCTGATGGTAGACCTTTCACATTTCCCGACAACCTATGAAGTATCCAAATTTGTAGTTCGGACAGTGAGACCTTATATTACACACTTCCACATCGGAAATGCAGTAGTAAAAGAGGGCTGCGATGCTTATGGTGACAAGCATCCGAGATTTGGTTTCCCGAATAGTGCAAACGATGTAGAAGAACTGAGAGATTTCTTCTGTGTACTAAAAGAGGAAGGATTCTTCAATGCAGAAGATCCTTATGTTCTGTCTATGGAAGTAACACCCTTTGGTGATGAAGATGGAGATATCATTCTTGCCAATACAAAGCGTGTGATCAATCGCGCGTGGGCTCTGGCTGAATAAGAATTTTAAGGAGGAATAGCATGAAGATAGTTGTATTAGACGGTTATACAGAGAACCCTGGAGATCTTTCCTGGGACGAGCTGGCTAAATTAGGAGATCTGACAGTTTATGACAGAACTTCTTATGAAGAATCCCCTCTGATTGTAGAGCGTATCGGAGATGCAGAGATAGTGGTTATCAATAAGACGCCGATTTCCAAGGCAACGATTGATGCCTGCCCGAATCTGAAAGCGATTGCGGTTTTGGCAACGGGATACAATGTAGTAGATTATGTATATGCAAAAGAAAAAGGAATTCCGGTGATTAATGTACCGACTTACGGAACGCAGATTGTAGGTCAGTATGCAGTTGGACTCCTTTTGGAAATCTGTTCCCATTATGGACATCATGATGCGACTGTAAAAAGTGGAAGATGGGAAAGTAATGATGACTGGTGCTATTGGGATTACCCGATGATCGAACTGTATGGCAAGACGGTTGGTATTATTGGTCTTGGTAAGATTGGTCAGGCATCTGCAAAGATTTTGAAATCAATGGAAATGAGAGTCCTGGCATATGATGCATATCCATCAGAGTCTGGAAAAGAGTTGGCTGAATATGTAGATCTGGATACACTGTTTGCAGAATCTGACGTGATCTTTTTGCATTGCCCCTTGTTCCCTGAGACAGAAGGCATCATCAACAAGGAAAATATCGCAAAGATGAAAGACGGCGTGATCATTATCAACAACAGCCGTGGTGGACTGGTAGTAGAGCAGGATCTGGCAGATGCACTGAACAGTGGAAAAGTTTATGCAGCGGGCCTGGATGTTGTTTCCACAGAGCCGATCAAGGGAGACAATCCACTTCTGAAAGCGAAAAACTGTATCATTACTCCACATATTTCCTGGGCAGCTCAGGCAGCAAGACAGAGAATTATGGACATCACAGTAGATGGAATTAAGGCATTCCTGGATGGAAATCCGATTAATGTCGTAAATAAATAACAATTATTTGTGTGATAACAAGCTGAGACAGGATATACTGGAAACGGTATATCCTGCTTTTGGTTATTTCAAAAAATATCATAAATAGTAGAATTGGAGCGTGGCTTTATGAAGAATTTTATACTTGCACCGGACTCGTTCAAGGGAACCATGAGTGCAGATACAGTGAGCAGAATATGGAAAAAAGCGATTCTTTCTCATATTCCGGATGCTAAGATTTTGGAGTTTCCACTGGCAGACGGCGGCGAAGGAATGGTGGATGCGTATTTGCGGGTGATCGGCGGAAACAGAAAAACGGTAAATGTCACCGGCTCAATGGGTGAAAAACTCGATGCAGCATATGGCATTCTTCCTGACGGAAGGGCTG
>CAVITM010000160.1:0-4989 GCA_963645455.1 Moraxellaceae bacterium
GAGTGATAGAGGCGGCGGAACGATGGTAGTGGACGGCGGAACTTACACGAGCAACGGTGTCGGCTCACCGGCTGTGTACTGCACAGCGGATATTGCAGTGAAGGATGCGACGCTGACCGCAAACGGATCGGAAGCTATCTGTATGGAAGGGCTGAACACAATTCATTTATTTGACTGTGATATCACCGGCGATATGCAGGATCTGAGCCAGAATGACACCACCTGGACGGTAACCGGGGACAGCGAGATTACAAGCCTTTACAATGAGGGCACAATCGTAGATGAGAACGGAAAAACTGTTTCAATTGTAGGAACAGATGGAACTGTATATGTAAAAGGTACAAGTTCTTATACCATTACGGTTGAAAACTACAGCGATTCCGCAGATCTCAGCGGGGCAGTCGAGGTAGATTCGTGGTCGAACCATGAGGTTGCAAAGCCGGAGGAGATTGCGTAGGCAGTGTGTTTCCATGAGTGAGAAGAATTTAATACAATAAGGAAATTTAATGAACAGGAGATGTTGTCAGATTTGGCAGCAGCTCCTGTTTTTTGGGTTTGCGCGCCATGGGCGCGCTCTAACGGGTGTAAGTCCCGAACACGCCTAGGCAACGAGGAAGTGTATGCAGACGACTGGATTCCAACATCAGATATCGTTTGCGGATGTGTATCTGGAAACATTGGAAAACCCCGCAGAATAGAGCGAAGAACCTGATAAAACTTGGTATCAGCAGGAAATATGCTTGGTCTACGGCATACAGCGGAGCAAGAATTGCATATGTATGCCAGCGTGGTGCAATGAATATCGCTGTGACCAAAGAAAGACTAACCCGATATGGATTAGTCTCTATGTTAGACTACTACGTCGAAAGACGCGTTACTTGTTAAGTTGATTGAACCGCCGTGTACCGAACGGTACGCACGGTGGTGTGAGAGGTCGGCGGTCATTGACCGCCTCCTACTCGATGTATATATGAAATAAGGGAACCGTTTATGAAATAGATGTGCTTTTCTCCGGAAAGCTGTGGTATGCTTAAAATAGGTGCGAAGTTTTCAATCAGGGCTTTCAGACCGAATGGAAGCTGTCAGAAGAAAGACACAGGGGAACTGTAATAGAAACTACAGAGAGGAAAAACAGGTATGATTGAAATTGCAATCGTAGAAGATGAGAAAAGCTATAGAAATATACTCTGTGAATATCTGAAAAGATATGGGGAAGAAACAGGGGAAGAAATCCATATTTCTGTGTTTACAGACGGAGATGAGGTCGCAGAAAATTATACAGCAAAGTATGATATTATACTGATGGACATTGAAATGCAGTTTATGAACGGAATGGATGCTGCAGAGATGATCCGGACGAAGGATGAGCAGGTGATTATCATATTTATAACCAATATGGCGCAGTATGCGTTGCGGGGATATAAGGTAAATGCGTTGGATTATGTGTTAAAGCCGATCAGCTATGTGAGTTTTGCGGAAACATTAAAAAAGGCAGTCCGGTCAATATCCAGAAGCAGAGAAAAATATCTGACGATTAACATGAGGGATACCGTGAAAAAACTTCGCATATCGGAGATCGAATGGATTGAGAGTATGGGGCACAGGCTGACCTTCCATTCTCTGGAAGGAGACTATGAGACAACTGTTTACAGCATGAAAGAGATGCAGGAAAAACTTGAACCGGAGAATTTTACCAGATGCAACAGTGGATGCCTTGTGAATTTGAAATGGGTGAAAGATGTGGAAAATAATATAGTAAATGTAAATGGAAAGTATCTTACGGTCAGCCGTGGAAGGAAAAATGATTTTATGGCAAAATTTGTAAACTATATGACAGAGTGAGGAAAGAAAGATGCAGGATATTCCTAAATTATATACCGCAGTGGCAGAGTGGCTGTCCTGTATATTATTGATCATATTGTACAGAAATTGTGATAGGAAGGAAAAAATAAAAGTCCTGATGAAGGCAGGGGGATTTTTGATACTGCTTGCAGCAATTCAGCTATGGTGTGGAACCGTGTCCAACTGGCTCTGGCTGATTGGAATGGGAATGGCAGTTGCGGTGATGGTGTCCATGCTGAAATATGGAATAAAAACAAACTGGCGGACGGTCTTATACTGGTGTGCACGGGCATTCATGCGTGCGGAGCTGATGGCAGCGTTAGAATGGCAGTTTTATGCGTTTTATTTTGGCAAAAAAATGGAAAGCAGGATTTATACACCGGAAAGTGTGATGTTCTGTGCAATGGTATATGCAATTGGTTTCTTTTCTTTTTTCCTGATCGATAAAAAGCTGGAAAGAGAAGATGATGAAAATATGCAGGCAGAGATCAGCTGGAAAAATGTTTCACTGGTGTGGGTGATTACACTTTGTATGTTTGGGCTCAGTAACTTGAGTTATACGGAAGTTCGGACACCATTTACCGGCAGGTATGAAAATGAAATTTTTAATATCCGTACACTGATCGATTTTGCAGGTGTACTGGTGATCGAAATATTTCAGATACAGAAAATGGATAATGACAGAAAGCAGGAAATGACAGCGATTCAGAATGTACTGCGTACACAGTATCTTCAGTTCCGGGAATCGCAGGAGAATATAGAGCTTCTTAACCGTAAATATCATGATCTGAAACACCAGATCCAGGTCATCCGGGAGGAATCAAGCGATGAGAAAAGAGAAAACTATCTGGATGAGATTGAAAAAGGGATTCATCTGTATGATGCGGAGATTAAGACCGGAAATTCGGTGCTGGATACAATATTTACAAGCAAAAGTGCTCAGTGTGTGAAGCAGAATATCAAACTGACAGTCGTGGCAGATGGAAAATTAATGAATGCGATTCACGTGATGGATCTGTGCACAATTTTTGGAAATGCATTCGATAATGCAATCGAGTATGAGATACAGATTCCGGATACGGAAAAGAGGATGATTCATGTCAGCATTTCCGGAAAAAAGAATTATGTATGTGCAGTGGTAGAAAATTATTACGAAGGAGATGGACTTCCAGATGGAAAAATTCCGTCAACAACGAAACAGGATAAGAGATACCATGGATATGGATTAAAGAGTATTCAATATTCCGTGCAAAAATATAAAGGTTATTTTAATATTACAGTGAAAGAGCACTGGTTCCGGCTGGAACTGCTTTTCCCGGTGAAAGAACTGAATGTAGAATGAAGACCTGCAATGCCATATCAGAAAAAGAAACTGATATGGCATTTTTTGTTCAGTAAAAAAACCGAACATGAAATGAAAAAGACCATTTTTGAAACGGCAGGGTATAGAAAAAAATTTGTGATATGATGGCATTGTCAAAAAGAAATCATTCGTGCGCAGGAATAGTTTCAAATATAGGAGGATGAAGGGATGAAAAGACGTTCGATGGAAGTGGCACTGGCAGTTCTGATGACGGCAGCATGCCTGAATGTAGTGGGATGTACCGGTATTATTCAGCCAACGATCGGAGAGAGCGGCATTACAGCATCTAATGATGCCGGAAACGCCGGAGGAGAAGAAGTGCCATCTACAGAAGATGGAATGGATGAATCGCCAGCGATGACGTTCGGAGAACAGCAGGAGAGTGAACCGAGACCGGATATGAGCGGAGAAGTATTACAGCGTTTTGAGACAAGCAAAGAAACATCAAACAGCATGGGACAGATGCAGACATTAAATGCAACCGTTGAATTATATGATACAGAGAATGCGGACGGATATAATGCACTGATCATGGTTTCCATTGATGGAACAGAAAAATATACGCAGTGTATCTGGACAGAAGAAGAAGGACAATATGTGCTGGCTGTTGACGAATTTACCAATTACGAGTCGAAAGAAGTAGATGGAGTTCTTACAATTGTAGGAATCCGTTATGACTTTGGAATGAGTGGAAAAGGCAATATTGATGTTCCATTAGAAGGAGCAGAGCCTGCAGCTGATACCGAAGAGGCAGTACCTGAAACAGAAGCTGTCGAAGAGACAACGGAAGCCATGTAGGATCAGGAGGTGAAAAGGAATGAATCAGAAAATAAAAACAATTAAGAAGATATCTGTAATTGTAGGGCTTGCAGTTTTACTTGTTGCTGTGCTGGCGAACTTTATGCCAATTCTGAATATTAAATTATCCGGAGTAGAATCCGATTATTCATTTGGAATGTCGGGTGGTCATAATTTTATCGGCTGGCAGTGTATCTATTACTGGTGGGGACCATCTATTTATATCGGTGGTGTGACAGCATTTTCCTTTAATATATTCCTGTTTCTGGGAATGTTTTTGCCGGCATTATCCGTAATTGTCGGAAGCCTTATGATGAAGAAAGCCTACTATAAGAAAAAAGCAGTGATTGAATTGATAGCTGCTGTATGTATGCTGTTTGGTATTTTTGTATACAGCAGTGCACCGTATTTTGCATCAAAGACAGTAGGAAATCATCTTGCATCTTATATGAAATTGGCAATTGAGCAGGGAACCTATACGATGGGATACTGGTGCTTTGTAATGATTGCAGTTTTCGCTATTGGGGCTGCGGTGAAGATTTACAGTGCGGTATACTCCCTGAAAAATGAAGAAGCGGCGCAGAAAGAATATATCGAGGCAAAACTTGCGATTCCGGCAGAAAAGATAGCAAAGAAAAAGAAAATTGTGTTTACATCAGCAATGGCATCCGGTATGTCGGTTGCAATGGTCGGTATAATCGTGGCACAGGTAATGATGAACGCATATTCCGGAGCAATGGACAGCTTCTTCGGAGCTTCCCAGGCAGTTATCACAAAATCAGAGGAAGCAGAGGATCTGGACGGAGAGGCATATTATGATTATACCTGCAGTACAACAGAGGAATCCAAGCAGCTCTCGAAAGAAGTGAATGATGAGATCGTAGGAGAAGGTGTCGTAATGGTCAAGAATGAAGACCAGGCACTTCCGCTGAAACAGGATGCAAAAGTGACATTACTCGGTGTCAATACATTACATTTTGTAACAG
>CAVITM010000161.1:0-4925 GCA_963645455.1 Moraxellaceae bacterium
ACCAGTTCCTGACGAATAGACTTGTGCGCCTTCGAGGAACCGAAAAGCACGCCGTCCGGGACGATGCACGCACAGCGGCCGCCCTTCTTCAACATACGAAGGAAGAGCGCCAGGAACAGCAGCTCCGTCTTCTTTGTGTTGGTCACGGCCTTCAGGTTGTCGTTAATGCTTTCGGCGTCCACGGTTCCTTTGAAGGGCGGGTTTGCCAGGCATACCGTGTAACGGTCGCTGATCTCGTTCTGCTTGGAAACACTGTCCTTGTAGTCAATGTCCGGGTTGCTGATGGAATGCAGCATCAGGTTCATGGCGGAAATACGGAGCATGGTACGATCCGTGTCGAAGCCATTGAACGCGCCGGAGGCGAAATGCTCCCACTGCTCGGAAGTCATTGTGCCCTCATAATGTCGGCGGATATATTCGGCAGCGCTCACGAGGAAGCCCGCCGTGCCGCAGGCTGGATCGCAAATCGTGTCGTCCGGCGTCGGCTGCAGGAGCTCCACCATCATTTCCCTGATATGCTTCGGTGTACGGAACTGACCGTTGCGGCCTGCCGTCGAGAGCTTGCCGAGCATGTACTCATAGAGGTCGCCCTGCATGTCGAGGTCGGCAATGTCATGCTCATACAGATCGTCGAGACCGGTGATCACCTTCTGCAGCACCTGCGGCGTCGGGATCAAGAACATTGCATCCTCCATGTAGCGAGAGAAAGCCGTTTCGTTTTCATCGCCGACATTTTCCTCGTCCGTAATCTCGATAAGCTCACCTTGCGGCGTGAAGTCCGGCAGATGGCCGTTTTTCATCTTCTTCACGGCCGGAAAGACGCGCTGGGACATGATCAGGAAAATGTCGCCGGGATCGTTGTTCTTGAAGTGGCTCCACCGCATGGACTGCCCTGCTTCGGAGGCTGGGAAGATTTTCTCAACCTCAATGCCGCCCTCCACCTCGAAGGCCTCGTTCTCCAGCTCCTTCTCGTCAAGCGAGCGAATGAACATGAGATAGGTCAGCTGCTCGATGACGGTCAGCGGATTCGTGATGCCGCCCGCAGCGATGTCCAGCCAGATTTTGTCAACTTTGCTTTTTATTGCGCCTGTAACCATTCTTCCTCCAGAGATTCAAAGATCCCAATATGCCCATACATCAATAGCTATGCATGTAGCCTATCCTTTGCAATGTTGCCTCTACATCATGCACAAGAAGTACATGATGTGTCTCTTGTGTTTCTTATACATTGTGTACTTCGTGTACGATTCAACCTTCTCCATACGAGCTGTTCCTTTATTTTACAGTATCTGCAGGATGATCTGCAGAGCATAACACGCGAATGCCAAAAGGACAGTCGGAACGATAAACCGAAGCCCTCTTACGAATTCATCGCAGCGATGGTGAAGCTTCTCGAGATTTCCGTTTACGATTTCACGATACAGCGTAATGAGGCGCTGCCTTGCTGTCTCTTCCTCCATTTCATCCAAATGCTCTCGCTGCATGATTTCCGGATCCATCCTGACAATCTGCTCCGGCCGCAAAAGCCGCATAAAGAATACAAGCACATAGACATAGGCAATCATAACAGCAATACAGCTCAGAATGTAAAGCACTGCCACAAAAAGCTGCAGACCATTCTGCGGTTTCGCAAGCTGCGACAGGCCGTTGAACAGACCCGTGATAAACACAAAAAGGAATCCGCAAAATGTGATGGTGATGTATACCTTATTGTCCAGCTTGTTGCTGCGGTCGAATTGATTTTCATACTCCGTCATCAGGCTGGTAAGCTCCAGCTGCGTGCCGGTATTCTTCTGTTCTTTCATAAAATGACGTCTACTCCATCGTTAATTTTCCAAGCAGCCAATGGGTACAACCGGCACACCATCCTGACGGCGATATACGTAATCACCTACTCCGAACGTAACTGTTTAGAACCCCGGCTCAAATATAAATTCGGGGTCGCCTAAAAAAGCCTCTGTCAGAGACTTGTACGCAAGATGTCCGTGTTTGAGTGCAGTGCTAATGTAAGACCGCAACATGAGGTATGCAGCCATGCTGTCAGAGGCGCGAAAGCCGCCAGTAACCTTGCACTTTGTTTTAAGCCCTCGGAGATCCCGCTCAGCCTGGTTGTTTGTAAAGGAAACATTGAAGTCTCTCGTAAACAAGCAGACGGACTCTTTGTATTTTTTGAAGCGGTCCAATAGGCAACGTATCTTCCCGCGCTTCTGACGACCACGCTTACCGGGGACTGTCTCGAGCGGATTTTCGCTGTAGCCCAGTTCGAGCAGTTGGTCGTATTCCTTATCGAATGCCTGCAAAGCATCCGCAGACAATGATCGAAGTCCTTCAGCCGAAGCTTCCTTTACAGACTGATTCATTTTCAGAAGCAGCTGCTGGAAACGGCTTGACCAAGTCTGATTGTTGCCGTGATCATTTACCCATTGCAGTTCACGAAGTAGGTGAGCGCAACACAATGCATGCTTTACGTCGCTTGAAGTTTTCCAATAAGGAGACCAGCAATCATGCATTGCAACACCTGAAAATAACACCAGGATGCCGATATCGGCCATGGCATCGTATCCACGCTTTACATGATTTTCGTAGTATGTCAGCAAGTCGGTGCAACTTACATGCGTCCATTGGAGTTTCCCATTTACCCGCATGCCGGTTTCATCGAAATGAATATGCTTTTCATCAATCAATTTTTCCCAGATGTTATCGACTGTTTCCGATACTTGCTCAGCTCCCTGCTTCACGAAGCTGAGTATCGTCCCTTCGGTGATCGGAATGCCGGTTACACCATGAATGATTTCTGCAGTTGTCCTCAACGGAACAGATGCTATCACGTTCAAAGCGGTAGCAAAGACTTTCAGGTGATCGCCATACTGACAGCATGCCGTGACATTCTCGGGAAATGCTCCGCAAAGATGCGCTTTGCTGTGATCGCAGGCAGGCATGCACATGCTCACATGATCTGTGATAACCCGCTGAATTGTCATGTCTAGCACACGACGAGTTTCTTTAACTTTGGCCTTGGACATGCAATCCGCAAAATGAGGGCACTTCATGCATTGGCTCGGATAATGCTGAACAGTATGATCTGCTTTCAGATTCTTTACTTTGTCGGCCAAACCGGCGCCTTTGTGGCCGGGCTGTCCGCCCTGCTTTTTGCCGGACGGTTTTCGTGTACTTTTGGGATCGGGTTTACTGTAGCCATCAGAGGATGGCGGCTTAGAGCTGTTGCGAGAATTCTTGCCAAGCTTACCCTGCAATTCCTCGATGGTCTTTTGCTGATCAGCTATTGTGGCTGCCATGGCTTCAACCGTCTTCTGCAGTTCCTGGTTTGAACGATGCATTTCAGCAAGCTGCTCTACCAGTATTTGAATAACTTGCTGTTCTGCCATGGCCACCACCTCTACGTCGAATTTGATACTTATAGTGTAGCAGAAGCGGCGGAAAATCGCGAATTTTGAGGCAAGTCCGCTTCGTCAAAATGCCGAATTCAAAAAGCATGGAATCCTGACCCAATATTTGCAATCCAGGATTTTACGACGCGAAAGTGCATGATTTTGCAGGCAGAATCTGACCAACTTTGATTATCCTGACAAAGTGTATTTTATATGCTCTGTCGGTTCCGATTTCTGTTTGAAACGCATTGAAAAATTCTACATTTTCACCAAAGGAATTCTCGATGACAGGGGGTTCTAAACAGTTACGCCTTCTTTTGCTTTGCAGTCTGGATGCTTCAGCTTCCTGGCATGCAGCATGTGCAGGAAAATCTCCTGCTCATCAGCAAAACTCAACCTCTGCAGAAAGCGAAATACTATTGAGAACTTTTCCGAAAATTGGTAAAATTCTCAATAGTATTTCGCTTTTAGGAGAATGATAGATGATACAAAGAGAAAAATACCTGGCTGAAATCAGAGGATTTTATGATAGCGACCTGATAAAGGTCATTACCGGTGTAAGAAGATGCGGAAAATCCATTATCTTATCGCAGATTATGGATGAAATAAGAAATATATCAGACAACATTGTATATCTGGACTTCGATGACAGATCTGTTACCAGGGAAATCACAAAATGGGAAGATATCTGTGATTTTGTGAACAGCAAAAGAAAAACTGGTAAAGCCTATGTATTTCTCGATGAGGTGCAGGAGATTGATGAATGGGCCTCGGCCTGCAGAGCACTTAGAAGAGAAAACTGCTCTGTATTCATTTCCGGATCAAATTCAAAGCTTTTGTCCGGAGAATTCACCAAAGCATTGTCCGGGCGATACGTATCTTTTAGAATTCGCCCGTTTGTCTATAAAGAGCTCTGGGAATATGGTAAGGAGCTTGGGAAGAACATTGATGTTCTTGATTATTTAAAATGGGGCGGGTTTCCCAAACGTGTTGAGTTTCCGTCAGAGGCAGATCAGCGGCGATATTTGAATGATCTTGACAACACAATTGTTCTAAACGACATTATAAACCGCTACCATATTAGAAAAAGTGCAGAGTTCAGGAAGGCGGTGGATTATATCATGATATCCAACGCACGACCATATTCTGCAAAGAGAATTGCTGATATTATGCAGTCTAATGGAACGCATTGCACATCAAATACGATTCAAAAATGGATTGGATATCTGGAGGAAGCATATGTAATTGATGAGCTGCCAAAGTATTCCAAGAAGGCCGGACAAAAGTTAGCGCAGAGCAAAAAAATATATAACAGTGATGTTGGTCTAAACTCCATTCGTGTAACGAATGGACGGTATAATCTTACGCATAATTTGGAAAATGTTGTATATAACGAACTGATTTATATGGGCTACGCGGTGTATGTGTATGACAACGCCGGGCGAGAGATTGATTTCTTTGCCGAGAAAAACAATAAGCATTACTATATCCAGGTGGCGTATTCTGTTGTGGAAGATAAAGCATATGATCGGGAAT
>CAVITM010000162.1:0-4870 GCA_963645455.1 Moraxellaceae bacterium
ATGGATGGATTCCCGAGTGGCCAAAGGGGACAGACTGTAAATCTGCTGCAAATTGCTTCGGTGGTTCGAATCCACCTCCATCCATTTTATTTTAATATCGCGGGATGGAGCAGTCTGGAAGCTCGTCGGGCTCATAACCCGAAGGTCATAGGTTCAAATCCTATTCCCGCAACTCATGCCCAGTTAGCTCAGTTGGTAGAGCAGAGGACTGAAAATCCTCGTGTCTCTGGTTCAATTCCGGAACTGGGCATTTTCATTGCAGAAGACAGCATTTCGATGCTGTTTTTTTCGTTGCCTTATTTTTAGAAATCCGCCACTTGCACAAAGCAGGCAAAATCGCTATAATGTGCCTAAATCATTACAAGGGGAGGAGGAACACATAGTGATTACAATGACTGGATTTATTACACAAAATTCTCTGGCCTTTTTTTGGCTGGTTGCTTTAGTTGTTCTGATCGTTATCGAGCTGATCACGGTGGGTCTGACGACGATCTGGCTGGCAGGAGGAGCGCTGGTTGCATTTATTCTGGCGTCGCTTGGTCTGAATCTCTGGATCCAGGTTCTGGCATTTTTAGTTGTATCATTTCTGCTGGTCTATTTTACGCGCCCCTTTGCGCTGAAGGTATTAAAGCCAAAGCAGACACGTACGAACAGCGACGAGTTGATTGGCGAAACGGTAAAGGTGACGGAGCGGATTGACAATCGTGCAGCAGCAGGCAGAGCCCTGGCGAGAGGTATGGAATGGAGCGCCCGTGCTGCATCGGATGATCTAGTGATCGAGGCGGATACTTTGGTGAAGGTGCTTCGGATCGAGGGCGTCAAGCTGATCGTGGAACCGATTCCCTCCGAACAGACATCGAATGCATAGAATTTATTTAATTCGTCACGGATTGACAGCAGGAAATCTGCAGCATCGGTACGTAGGGCGTACGGATGAGCCACTGTGCCAGGAGGGTATCCGCCAGCTCCTGACAAAAAAAGCTGTTTTTGCGAAATTACTTGCAAATGAAAAGCTCCAAAGAATCTATACCAGTCCAATGCTTCGCTGCAGACAGACAGCGGAGCTGCTTTTTTCAGGTTATCCACAGAAGACGATCGAGGATTTTCGCGAGCTGGATTTCGGGGAATTTGAGTATAAAAATTATGAGGAGCTAACCGGTGATGCCCGTTATCAGGCATTTATTGACAGCGGCGGAACGACGGATTTTCCCGGAGCAGAGCCGCAGGAAGCATTTCGTGCGAGGGTGAGAGCCGCATTTGTGCAATGTATCGAAGAGATCCATGTGCCGGCCGATGCCGGCCGAAGGGATGTATTTGTTCTTCACGGCGGCACCATCATGGCGATTCTGGAGGCCTATGGGTTTCCCAAACGCCCCTATTTTGACTGGCAGCTACCTGCAGGCCAAGGATTTTGCTGTGAATGTGAATATGTAGATGCCGGGATACGTCTGATAGACATTCGTCGGATCGGTGACGAGCAGGAGCAGATTTCTATTTATTAGACAAAAAAGCCTTTTTGTATAGGGATTCTGAACAAGATTTTTGCATTGCATATTCTAAAAAATTGTTTTTTTTATTATACTTTAGCATGGATTTGGTTTTATAAGTAGAATTATATTCAGAGGAAGAAGAGGTCAATTATGAGTATCACACAGTCTATTGAACGTGGGGCATTTAGCCTGGCTATTGATGGCGTATTAAAGCACATCAACAAGGATCGTGAAAAAGGGTTGCTGCAGATTCTGGATCTTACACAGAAGCTGATGGGTGACAATTTCAGCACAGCTTCCTATGAGGGAGTAAAGAAGATGATTACGGATCCGGATAGCAAGTGGATGCATTATGTCAATCGTCTGCTGGATGAGACTGATCCGAACGTCGCAAAAATGACGGCATTAAATCTCGGCTATCAGGCTGCATTTGTTGGAACAAAGACGATTCGTAAGATGCGTGTGGAGCATCAGTGTAATATTCCCTGGCTGATTTTGATGGATCCCACCAGTGCCTGCAATCTGCATTGTACCGGCTGTTGGGCAGCGGAATATGGCAACAGGCTGAATCTGACTTTTGAGGAGATGGATTCCATCGTTACACAGGGCAAAGAGCTGGGTATTTATTTCTATATGATGACCGGCGGCGAGCCTCTGGTACGCAAGGCTGATATTATCAAGCTCTGCGAGAAGCATAACGATTGTGCTTTCCATTGCTATACCAACGGTACACTGGTAGATCAGAAGCTCTGCGATGATATGAAGCGTGTCGGCAATCTTTCCCTCTCCATCAGTCTGGAGGGCTTTGAGGATGCCAATGATTTCCGTCGTGGCGACGGCGTATATAAGAAGGTATTGGATGCCATGGATCTACTCCATGAGAACGGACTGATCTTCGGCAACTCCGTATGCTATACATCGAAAAATATGATGTCTGTCACCAGTGATGAGTTCTTTGATCTGCTCATCGAGCATGGCAGCCGTTTCGCATGGTATTTCCATCTGATGCCGGTAGGTATGAAGGCGACTCCTGAGCTTATGCCCACCAAGGAGCAGAGAGAGTATATCTATCACAGAATCCGTGAGGTACGTGGCATGACCGGTGGAAAAGAGATTTTCGTGATGGATTTCCAGAATGATGGTGAGTATGTCGGCGGATGTATCGCCGGAGGACGTAACTACTGCCACATCAATCCAAACGGAGATGTGGAGCCCTGCGTATTTATCCATTATTCCGGAGCAAATATCCGTGAAAAATCATTGCTTGAGTGCTTAAAGCAGCCCTTGTTCATGGAATATAGAAAGGGACAGCCTTTCAACGACAACATGCTGCGTCCCTGCCCGATGTTGGAGAATCCGGAGCTTTTGGTGGAGATGGTTCACCGTTCCGGTGCACATTCTACGGATGTAGAGGAAAAGGAGCCGGTAGAGCATCTGTGCGAAAAGTGCAAGGAGTATGCCGAGAACTGGACACCTACGGCCAACAAGCTGTGGGGCTGCGGACATTTCACCAAGCAGGGCTATGTAAACTTTGCCAGTGAAGAGGAAAAAGCAGGTCTGTAAGAGCAGAAATTATTTGATGCGCCTTCTGAGAGAATCGGAGGGCGCATTTTTTCTGTATTCGTTTTGATACAGGAAAACGCATCGGCTGCGTGCATAATCTTTTGACCCTTGTATTATTTTGTGTTAAGCTATACCCATCTGCGAAAAAGACAGCGGAAAGCTGCAGACAGATAAAGGAGAAAAAATGGATATCGGAATTATATTTGGCCAGATGCTGATTTTGCTGGCTATGATGCTGTGCGGTGTTCTTTCGTACAAGCTGAAATGGATCGGAGAGGAAGGCTCGGCGAATATTTCGAAAATTGTCGTAAATATTTTCAATCCCATACTGGTACTCAGCGGTGTACTGGGGGATACCAGTGCTATCAGCAATGAAAAAATGATCGGCAACGTAAAGCTTATCGCCATCTATTTTGTGGTGGTAATGGCTGCGGGATGGATCCTGCCCCGGGTGCTGCGTGTGCCAAAGCAGCTGCACAGTATTTACGTGCTGATGACCACCTTTTCCAATCTGGGATTCATGGGAATTCCGGTTGTCAGAGGACTTTACGGTGATGAGGGCGTGGTTTATGTATCTCTGTATGTGCTGGTGTATAACATATTTGTCTATACTTATGGCATGTCGCTGGCCAGACGGGCGGCCGGTGAGAAAAACGGGGTTATGAACCAGGAAAAGGAACCCCTGTCAGTTACACTAAAGCGCATGATCAATCCGGGAGTTGTAACGGCATTCTTGGCACTGGTGATCTTCATGACAAAGATCACCTTGCCACAGCCTGTCGTCACTTTCTGCAACTATATGGGCGATTCGACGATTCCGCTTTCCATGATCATGATCGGTATCTCCATCGCCAAGGCTGATTTGAAGAGCTATCTGAAGGATGCCAGGATGTATCTGTTCATCCTGCTTCGCATGGTGGTGCTGCCGGTGGCAGTGGCGCTGCTTATGAAAAATATGGGCTTCGATTCGGTGGTATTTGGTGTCTTTATTATTGAGCTGGCAATGCCGGTGGGCAGCGTCATCGGACTGTTTGCCAAGGAATGCGGTGCGGATGATGCCTACTGCATGAAGGGCTCAGTGCTCAGCACTCTGGCGTCCATCATCACGATTCCGATCGTCGGAATGTTTTTGTAGGAGCTTCGCTGAATCGAGGGAAGAATGAATATGGAACAAACAAAACAAAAAAACCAAAAAAAAAGAAGCAAAACCAGGCTAAAGATATTGCTGACCGTGCAGATCCTTTTATTAGCGGTCATATTAGGCGTAGTGGCCTTTTACGTTTTCGGCGGCTATGCGTCCAAGGTCTCACAACTAAAAAAAGAGGCGGCAGAGCTTGTCGAAAACTCCACCGAAGCAACCTTCCGTGCGTCCCAGACCAGTGTGGTCTATGATGTGAACGGAGAAGAGATCTCCGTGGTAAAGGGCGAAAAGGACAGCTATTATCTGACGATTGACCAGATCCCGGAGGGTGTGAAGGCTGCCATCGTCAGCATCGAGGATAAAAAATTCTACAAGCACAAGGGTGTGGATTTCAAGGCGATCGTGCGTGCTGCCATCGCCATGGTCAAAAACCAGAAGATCACCCAGGGCGGCTCCACCATTACCCAGCAGCTTGCCAGAAATGTTTTTCTGTCTAATGAAAAGTCCTGGGAACGAAAGATCGAGGAGATTTTCATCGCAGCCGGACTGGAGAAAAAATATACAAAAGATCAGATTCTGGAGTTTTATCTGAACAATATCTATTTTGCAAACGGTTATTACGGCATAGAGGCAGCGGCACGGGGCTATTTTAACACCGGCGTGGAAGACCTGTCTC
>CAVITM010000163.1:0-4829 GCA_963645455.1 Moraxellaceae bacterium
AAGGGTGAACATTAACAGTGTTCCGGAAAATGTTATAGAGGCAGGTAATCCCTGCAAGGCTATTTGTGCAATCACGGATAAAGATTTGCTGGGATAGATAAAATATTCGTAAGGAGCGATTAAGTGAGATTTTATATTTCGGATCCTCATTTTTACCATGAAAATCTGAATACAAAGATGGATAATCGTGGCTTTGAATCTGTCGAAGCCATGAATGAGCATATGATAACACAATGGAACAAAAAGGTTCGCAAGAATGATGAAGTGGTCATTCTTGGCGATTTTTCCATCGAAAAAGGGGAAAAGACAAACGAGATTCTTCATAGGCTGAATGGAAAGAAGTACTTGATTATCGGTAATCATGACCGGTATCTGAAGGATAAGAAGTTTGATCAAAGCCTGTTTAAGTGGATCATGCCCTATATGGAGTTAAATGATAATAAGCGAAAAATTGTTTTGTCACATTATCCGATCGTTTGTTATGACGGTCAGTACAGAATGAATGATCAGGGCGAACCGAAGAGCTACATGCTCTATGGACATGTCCATAATACCTATGATGAGATTCTGGTTAATCATTTTCAGAATATTACAAGGGCTCAGAAACGGCAGGTTTATCATTCGGAGGAAGAACGGTCGATTCCATGCAACATGATTAATTGCTTTTGTATGTTTTCGGATTATATGCCACTGACTTTGGACGAATGGATTGCTGTGGATACAAAGCGAAGGAAAAGTATGAATTTACATGCGTATAATTTTGACACTAAAATTTAAAAGTGCCGAAATTGTAATAGTGTTGATTTAAAGTTGAATGGATGATATTACAATATATTCGCCTGGTGATGAAAGGAGCCAGTGCTATAGATGCTTTATTAATCTGACGCCGCGTGCTCGCGTAAAGGAAAAAGCTATCCGCAGGCAGATACAATGTTTGCCTTGATGGAGCTTTACGAAGCAAATCTGAGTGATATTATCTGTAAGCATGAAGATCGTGCAAGCAGCTTTAGTGAAGAGGGCCTTGAGCCCTCTTTTGCGTTCTCTTGGCGGTGTATGTTTCTAACGGGGGCACATCAGTATTCTGCAAACTGGTGTCAGCTATTTTTATAGCATCGATGAGGAGACTGACACAATGTTTTCTAACATTGACAAAAGCACTATCTGTGTTTATAATAATAAACATTACAAGGCGGTGAATATAATGAAAAAAGCAGCATATAATATACTTCCAGGAACAGAAGAAATACTGAAAACCATGGGTGAGCAAATCAAGCTTGCCAGACTTAGGAGAAGTCTCTCAGCGGAGCTTGTAGCAGAGCGTGCAGGAATCAGCCGCGCTTCTTTGTGGAAGGTTGAAAAGGGCGATCCATCTGTTGCTATGGGAATCTATGCAGCGGTTCTGCATGCCTTAAATAATCTTGATAAGGATCTTCTGCTTATTGCACAGGATGATGAACTTGGCAGACAGCTTCAGGATCTGAATCTGATTACGAGAAAACGAGCACCGAGGAGGAACAATTAATGGCATTCAATCAGAAAACAATCTCATGAAGCAATTACCAGAGAGAGGGGAGGATGCATAATGTCAGCAACTATTATGTCAGATATATCTTTCGGTTCAGACCAGGTTTATAAAAGATAATGATTTTATATTTTTCAGCAACGGGAAACAGCAAATATGTAGCAGAGCGCATTGCAAAAGCCATCAGGACAAAGGCAGTTTCTATACAGGAAATTCCAGATGAGAGCGTAACTGATGTTTATGGAATGGTCTTTCCCACCTATGCCTGGGGAATTCCATCTATTGTAAGAGAATTTCTACAGAAGCATAAAATCATCGCAAAAAAAGCCCCTTTATTCTATGTTGCTACTTATGGAACGACTCCTGGACAGAGCTGGTACTGGGCAGATAAGGCGTTGAAAGAGGGAAGTGACATTTCTTTTAATGCTTACTATGGTGTGCGCATGCCGGATACTTGGACGCCTATATTCGATCTGTCTGACAGAGAGAAGGTGGCGAGAATTAATGCAAATGCAGAATCTCAGATAGAAGAGATAATACGTTTGATACAGAGCAATGCTATGGGAAATTATATGAAAGGCAAACTACCAGCTATAACTAGGGCAGTGTATCCATTTTATTATGATATGATGAGAAAAACGGATCATTTTGTGGTAGAGAATAGTTGTATCGGTTGTGGCTTATGCGCAAAGAAATGCCCAATGCAGGCGATAGAAATGAGAGAAGAAAAGCCAGTCTGGACCAAAGATAAATGTATTATGTGCCTGGGATGTTTGCACAGATGTCCTAAGTTTGCTATCCAGTATGGAAAGAAAACAGCAAAGCATGGGCAGTATCAAAATCCAAACGTTAAAGTATAAGAAAGAAAAGTGAAATGATTTTTGACAGAGATGCTGGATCTTAGGAGAATTTCTCCGGATCCAGCATCTTTATTATTTTGGCTGGATTTCCCACCACAACTGCGTAATCGGGTACATCTTTGGTAATGACAGAGGCTGCCTTTCTTATATCCATTTTTCAAGGGCTGCTTTAGCGGAATCTACACTGCTTCCGTGAATGGCAAGACCTTTTTCTACGACGGCTTTCGGAGCACATTTCTTAATATCATTCTCTGTGCCGGAAAGTCCACTGCCTTCATGTGTGCAGAAAGGATGGATTTTCTTGCCATCAAAATCAAGGTTCTCTAAGAATGTATAAACTGCCATAGGCATGGTGCCGCAATAGTTTGGATAGCCAAGATAAATCTCATCATACTGCTCAAAGCTCTCAGGTAGGGAAACAAGTTCCGGTCTTGCATTTTCCTGCTTATCTTTTCGTGCCTGATCGACACATTCTCTGTAATTTGCAGAATAAGGAATTTTCTGCTCAATCTTAAACAGGTCTGCACCTGTCAGTTCAGCAATCATCTTTGCTGCTTTTTCAGTATTTCCCACTGCGATATGTTTCATGGAACCTCCGAAATAATTTTCATCGGCTCTGGAATAAAAGGCTACTAATTTTGCCATGAATGTTCATCTCCTTTAAATTTATTCATCTTTAGCATAGCACTTGAACCTTACTCCAGGTCAAGTGTTTTGTACTTTTTTTGCTTTTGGTTATTTGTAACTTGAAATCCACACGAAATCCTCTTAGTGACTCTGGCAATATTGACCAAAATAAGACGCGAGTTCATGTTGCACTCTTGGTAATTACTAACAAAGTTCAAAAAAGTTTCAAACATTTCAGAATTATCCATCCCCACAAGAGAAGTGAGGGGGTAAAAAGCCTTCTCGCCTGAACCTTGACAACACCTTGTGATCTTTGATCACAGGTTCGCGGCAGTCGGCATATGAGAGTGCAAGCATTCTCGCATGCCTCATTGCTACCGCGAAATATGCAGCCCTCCGGTTCATATCCTTGTATGTGGAGCAACAAGTTTTCTGCCGCCAAGACTTCCTTAGGAACGAGCGATCAACAGAGATACGAAACAGGCCTGATGGTATGGTCTGATTGCCAGGAAGCATGCAGGGGACAATGATACTTCCGTCTAGTCGCAGTTATGCTGCGGGCGGCCCGGTGAGATCCACGGGGAGGTAAAACGGCCTATGAGCGTCTGACCAAGATGCGGGCCGGAGGGTTCCTGTTTTCAGTTCAGGGCGTCGGGGACAAATGAAACTGAAAAAATTTTAGCGACACGATTTAATCGTGAAAACTATGAGGCAGAGTACCACTTACGTATTCTGCCTTATCCTTTTGCGATTAAGAAACAGATCCGCTTGTCCACACCAGGCGGTGAAGAAACTGACGCAAAAATAAATTTTGGAGGTAAGAAACATGATGAAGAAGATCATGATTGCAGTTTTGGTCATTGTATTTGCAGAAGGTGCAGTAGCAGCACATTGCCTTTGTAAGGCAGCAGGCAGAGGTGACCGTTTCATAAGAGTAAACCCAAGAGAGGAGGCAGAGTGAAATGATGAAATATAAATTTGCAGAGGATAAGCCCAGGGATTGCAAATATTGTTATTGGTGGGGCGGTAAAAAGCAGGGATGCACATTAAGGGAAGAGAATTGCTATTACATCATTCCCGTAAAAACAAAGAAAAAGAAGAGTCCCTGTGAGGAGTGTCCGTATGGAAAAGGCGGCCCGTGTATCGGATTCTGTATGAAAGAAATCCTTCAATCAAGCAGAAAAGGGTCAGGTGGGAAGGTGGTGAGCATATGCAGGCATTAACAGAAAAACGTCTGGTGCATTACGAAGTGGCCATGCGAAAAGCCAGTGATCCTTCCTTTCAGATGACAGAGGATTACTTCTGTCTTGGATGTAAATGTCATCGACCTGACTGGAAGTATCGCTTCTGCAAACACATAGAATGCCCATATATCAAGGGACAGAAAACTTTCAGAGAGGAGGCGTACAGCGATGGCTCAGAGTAAAAAATATTACTGGCTGAAGCTTAATGAGCATTTTTTCAATCAGGTCACGATAAAATACCTTCGCAAATTACCGCAGGGAGATACAGTGGTCATCGTTTATCTGAAATTGCTGCTGGTAAGTCTTAAATCAGACGGTGTGATTTACCTGAGAGGTATTTGTTCCAGTATTGAAGATGAGGTGGCACTGCTGATTGATGAAGATGCGATGGCTGTCAGTCTTACTCTTCAGGCCTTAAGTAAGATTAATCTGATCGAGCAGGGAACTGAGGAGGGTATGCTTCAGATGACTGATTTTCAGGATATGGTTGGATCAGAATCTGGATCTGCAGTCAGAATGAGGAATCATCGGGCAAGAAAAGAACTGGCGGAAAATAAGCTGGTTGCTTTGCCGGAA
>CAVITM010000164.1:0-4811 GCA_963645455.1 Moraxellaceae bacterium
TTCACAGAAAATTAGCACTCGTCTCTTGACAGTGCTAACAATCGGTGCTATAACATAGTCAGAACAAAGGAAGGGAAACAAAAGAACGAAGGAAACGTTCTGGTAGCTTCCAAAACATCCCGGTTCCAAGGAAACAAGGTAAACAAGCATACGGGATTCACCAAAGAGTGGACCCAGAGGAGAAAAGGAGAGATGACTTATGTTGATGCCTAGTATTTTTGGAGAGAATTTGTTTGATGACTTTTTTACAGGTTTTCCGTTCTACGGAGATCATGATTTTGAAAATGCAGAGAAGAAGCTGTACGGCAAGCGTGCCGACCGCATCATGAAGACAGATATCAAGGAATTGGATGACGGCTATGAGCTGGAGATTGACTTGCCGGGCTTTAGCAAGGACGAGATCAAGGCTTCCCTGGAGAATGGCTACCTGACCATCAGTGCTGCGAAGGGACTGGACAAGGACGAGAAGGAAGAGAAGAGCGGCCGCTACATCCGCAAGGAGCGTTATGCAGGTGCATGCTCAAGAAGCTTCTATGTTGGCGAGAACTTGAAGCAGGAGGATATCAAGGGCGAGTTTAAGCACGGCATCCTCAAGATGTTTGTTCCCAAGAAGGAAGCAAAACCTGTAGTCGAGGAAAACAAATATATTGCGATTGAAGGATAAATAAATTCCCCCGGGCCATTAAGTTGACCCGGGGATATTTTTTATTCAACTGCAAAGCGGTCGGAGCTTTTTACTTGAAGGCGCAGGGACTACTGGAAAATATGCGATTGAAAAAGTCTTATACAGAAAATATGCAATTGAAAAAATGCCATACAGAAAATGCACGATTGCAAAAGTGTCTTGACAGTAAAAGTGAAAGGGAATATCATAAAAAACGGTGAAACGCTGATGATAAACCTTTCATTGAACGAAAGGGGCATTTTTTATGCAGGACGAATTAACGAGTTTTTACACGGCGGTGATGTCAGTAAACGCTTGCGCCATGTTTATTCTGATGTATATTGCCGAAAAAAGTAATACACTGAATCAGGAAAGACAACGATTATTTTCTCTGCTTTTTGCGGCAGTTTTTGTTGCCGGATCTTTTGAATGGCTGGGTGTCATATTAGATGGCTATGACGGATTTTTTCGATATGCGCATATTATTGTGAAGATCGTGGAATTTTCTATTGCACCTGCGATTCCCATGCTGCTATGCTGGATTATCAATAGAAAATGGGTGAAACCCGCAGTGGCATTTCTGGCTGTTCATGCTGCTATCGAGATTTTCTGTGCGATATTCGGATTCATCTTTTATATAGATGAACAAAGTATTTACCGGCATGGAGACCAATACTGGATTTATGTGCTAGCCTATTCCGCGGCAAGTATTTTTGGGTTGATATTCCTATTTATCAATACCAGAAAATATCAGTACAATGGAATCAGCCAGTGCATCATGATTGCCATGATGCTGGTTCTTGATATTGGAATCCAGCTGGAGACAGGAGATATCCGGGTCATTTATATCGGTGTGGGTATGGGCGCCAGCCTGCTCTACATCACTGTGTTGGAGATGATTCAGCAAACAGATGGCTTGACGAATCTTCTCAATCGAATCAGCTTTGATAACCATGTGGCATCACAAAAGGAGACGTGCACGATCCTGTTCTTTGACCTGGATTCCTTTAAATATCTGAACGACTATTATGGTCACGCATATGGAGATACTGTTTTGGAGAATATAGGCAATGCCATTCGGGAAACCTATTCTTCTTACGGAAAATGTTACCGGTACGGCGGCGATGAATTTTGCGTGATCCTCACAAAATCCCTGGATCAGGTGGACACGCTGAATGAAGAGTTCACAGCAAGGATCCGCAGATTCCAAGAGGCAGATGACCGGATGCCGTATGTTTCAGTGGGCTATGCCACTTTCCATCCTGAGACGGAGACCATGAAGGATGTGGTGAACACTGCAGATTTGGCTATGTATGAGGCAAAAAGAAAACGAAAAAATGAATTGGAAGAGAAAAAGGTCGCAGAAACGGTTTAAAATCGTTTCTGCGATTTCTTTTTTTAAGCAAGGAACCCAGACTTCACAGATATTTCACAAAATTGTTAGCACTCTCACTTGACGAGTGCTAATTTTAGGTTTATACTATGATGCACAAGGGATATGCAGAGTTGCGAAGCAACTCGTGTGCATCATAGAGTGTTAACACAAGGAGGTGTGACTATGAACATCCAAAAATTTACACAAAAATCAATCGAAGCAGTCAATGACTGTGAAAAATTAGCATACGAATACGGCAATCAGGAGATCGAGCAGGAGCATTTGCTGGTGGCACTGCTCCATCAGCAGGACGGACTGATCCCCAAGCTGATCGAGAAGATGGAGATCCAGCTATCGCATTTTACAAATAATGCCGAGAACAAGCTGGCAGCCCGTGTCAAGGTCAGCGGCGGGCAGGTTTTCGTCGGAAAAGACTTAAATCAGGTGCTGATCCATGCCGAGGATGAGGCGAAGGCTCTGGGAGACGAATATGTGTCCGTGGAGCATCTGTTTTTAGCACTGCTGAAATATCCCAACAAGGCCATGAAGGAGCTGTGGAAGGAGTACGGCATTACGAGAGATCGCTTCTTAAGCGCACTTTCTACCGTGCGGGGCAATCAGCGTGTGACCAGCGACAATCCGGAAGCCACCTATGATACACTGGAAAAATACGGCTATGATATGGTAGAGCGGGCGAGAAATCAAAAGCTGGATCCGGTCATCGGCCGTGACGAGGAGATCCGGAACGTGGTACGGATTCTGTCCCGAAAGACGAAAAACAATCCCTGCCTCATCGGTGAGCCTGGTGTGGGCAAGACCGCAGTGGTAGAAGGACTGGCACAGCGTATCGTCAAGGGCGATGTTCCTGAGGGACTGAAAAATAAAAAGCTCTTTGCACTGGATATGGGCGCACTGGTGGCAGGCGCAAAATACCGTGGTGAGTTCGAGGAGCGTTTGAAGGCGGTACTGGACGATATTAAAAACTCCGACGGACAGATCATCCTCTTTATCGATGAGCTGCACACTATCGTGGGGGCAGGCAAGACAGACGGTGCCATGGATGCCGGCCAACTGTTAAAGCCCATGCTGGCTCGTGGCGAGCTGCATTGTATCGGCGCCACGACCCTGGATGAGTACCGTGAATATATTGAAAAGGATGCGGCCCTGGAGCGACGGTTCCAGCCGGTGATGGTGGAGGAGCCCACAGTGGAGGATACGATTTCCATCCTGCGTGGACTGAAGGAGCGCTACGAGGTATTTCATGGCGTCAAGATCACAGACGGCGCCCTGGTTTCGGCAGCCGTATTGTCCAACCGTTATATCAGCGACCGTTTCCTGCCGGATAAGGCCATTGATCTGGTGGATGAGGCTTGTGCGCTGATCAAGACAGAGCTGGATTCCATGCCCAGCGAACTGGATGAGCTGAACCGACGGATTATGCAGTTGCAGATTGAGGAAACCGCACTGAAAAAAGAGACCGACCGTCTGTCCGCAGAGCGTCTGGCCAACCTGCAAAAGGAACTGGCAGAGCTGAAGGATGATTTTTCTGCGAAAAAGGCTCAGTGGGAAAATGAAAAGGCATCTGTGGAGAAGGTGCAGAAGCTGCGTGAACAGATGGAACAGGTCAAGGCTGATATCAAGACTGCCCAGCAAAGCTATGATCTGGAAAAGGCGGCAGAGCTGCAGTATGGACAGCTTCCCCAGCTGCAGCAGCAGCTGGAGGCAGAGGAGCATGCCCTCAAGGATAAGGATCTGTCGCTGGTACACGAGAATGTCAGCGAGGAGGAGATCGCCCGGATCATCTCACGCTGGACAGGTATTCCGGTAGCCAAGCTCAACGAGTCCGAGCGGAACAAGACGCTGCATCTGGACGAAGAGCTGCACAAGCGTGTCATCGGACAGGATGAGGGCGTGACCCGTGTCACAGAGGCTATCATAAGATCCAAGGCAGGCATCAAGGATCCCACCAAGCCCATTGGTTCCTTCCTGTTTTTGGGACCTACCGGTGTGGGAAAAACGGAGCTTGCCAAGGCATTGGCTGCCAGCCTGTTTGACGACGAGACCAATATGGTTCGTCTGGATATGAGTGAATATATGGAGAAGCATTCCGTGTCACGTCTGATCGGAGCGCCTCCCGGATATGTAGGATACGAGGAGGGCGGCCAGCTTACAGAGGCTGTCCGCAGAAAGCCTTATTCGGTTGTATTGTTTGATGAGGTGGAAAAAGCCCATCCGGATGTATTCAATGTGCTGCTGCAGGTGCTGGATGACGGACGGATCACCGACTCCCAGGGTCGTACCGTGGACTTCAAAAATACCATTCTGATCATGACCTCCAACCTGGGTGCCCAGTATCTGCTGGATGGCATCGATGCAAAGGGAAACATTACACCGGAGGCAGAGGAAGCCGTCATGAACGAGCTGAGAAGTTCCTTCCGGCCGGAATTTTTGAACCGTCTGGATGAGACGATTTTATTCAAGCCTCTGACCAAGGCAGATACCAGTGGTATCGTCCGGCTACTGTTGGCCGACTTAAACAGCCGGCTGACAGACCGGGAGTTGACCGTTGCCCTGACCCCGGAGGCAGAGGATTTTGTCATCGATCAGGCTTACGATCCGGTATACGGCGCACGTCCGCTGAAGCGTTACCTGCAAAAGACCGTAGAGACATTGGCTGCAAAGCTGATTCTCTCGGATCAGGTACATGCAGGAGATACGATTGAAATATATGTAAATGGAGACACCTTAGCTGCCAGACCAGCGGGTGCTTAA
>CAVITM010000165.1:0-4766 GCA_963645455.1 Moraxellaceae bacterium
CAGGCATACGGCATGGGGGACCAGGAAGGCTTCCAGGCCAAGACTGCCCTCGGTTTTGGTATAAATCTTTCGTATTTCCGGGAGAAAGGCTCTGGAATAATAATCCCTCTCCTCCGGATGGGTGGAACGGATTTTCTGCAGGTAGATCTCCGGGGCGATATTGCTGTGGTCAGAGGCACCGATCAGCACATCCAGCATATTGCCGCTGTTTTTGTCTATTACATGGCGGCGGATCTGATAGAGACCGGGCTTTATGTGATCCAGATAAAAGTGCATATGAACCGGCGAGTCGTCGGTAAACAGGGAGTACACCTTTTTGTAGGAGTAATTATCACAAAATTCCGGGCTGGCAGGGCTTTTTGGGTGAACATAATTCCAGGCTAACAGCTGATAGTGATGTTCGTTCACCAGAATCAGGCAGTAGTTTGTGCCGAAGGCCAGAATTTTGCTGCCCAGACGATTGCAGAGCTGATAGGTATAGTAGGCAGCAGTGGGAATCAGATCCGCGTTGCATAGCCCGACACCGTTCATAAACTCTGATGACCGGAACATCTGCTGCATGGATTTGAACTGGTGGTCTGAAAAAAGCCAGTAGCCGGCAAGGTCACAGTATTTGTTGATGCGCAGATAATTGTGGGCGATAAAGGCAGCCTGATAGCGGCTGTGAGCCAGGGGAATATTGGGCAGATAGAGGGAACTCCACTCGGTGGCATAGAGAGGCGTTCCGGGCATATGTTTATTCAGGCTGTAGCGGATCTCCCTGCAGGTATCGATGAGATAGTCCTTTTCCAGACTCATCACTGTCCGGGTGTGGGTGCGGTCGAAATCCCGGTAATCCAGATAAATGGAAAAAAAGTCCAGCCGGATCCTTTTTCCGGAAAAATATTGCATAAAGTCATCGGCAGAGACGCCGGTGGTGCATTTGTGGTAGCCGGGGCCGCCGATCATGGCCTTTGGAATGTATTTCCGGATGACGGTGCTGATGGCGATGAAGCTATCGGCATAGGCTTCCAGGGTCTCTCCAGGCTGCATCCATATCTCAAATTTCCAGTTTTCCAGTCGTTTTAGGGGCCAGTGGCTGGACACATGCTGCATAAAGGCTTCCAGCAGCCGGAAGAAACGCTGACCCTTCGTACCGATGCGGGGCATATCATCGGCGCCTTGCTCCAGGGAAAAATTGAACTGCCCCCGGGAGAGCTCGATGATGGGAGTCAGTCCCAGCTCGAAGAGGAAGGTGACGATGGTGGTGACATTTCGAAAATAGAATTCAAAATTGGGCAGCAGCATGGGTATGAAGGAGGAACTGAGCACATCCTGCAGCCGCACATAGGCAATATTGCTGCCGGCGAGAAACTCCTTCAGGCTGGCACGATAGGAGGCCTGCAAAAGGTTGGAAGCAGAGCCGATGTTGATGATGGCTCCGGTGTGATTGACTTTTTCAGGCTCCCTTTCGGTATCGAGTCGTATGATCTGATGCAGGGCCTCTTTGCGATCGTCGATGGTCAGCTCCGGCAGAGGAATGGATCCGGGTAATTCCGGCGCGATTTGCTTGTTTTTGTGCTTCTTTCTGAATTGCGAAGGCGTCATGTGGTACTTTGCTTCAAAATTTTTGCGGTATGCAGACACACTGGCGAAGCCGTTTTTTAAGGCGATGTCGTTGATGGACAGCTTGGTCTCCCGCAGGTCATTCAGGGAGAAAAACAGCCGCTTGTTGTTTAAATAGCTTTTGAAATTGGTAGAAAAATGCTCCTTAAAAAAGGTGGACAAATACTGGGGCGCAAGGTAAAACTCCCGGGCTAAGTCGGATAAGGACAGGGGCTCGCAGTAGTGCTGGTCAATGTAGTTGGCGATTTCCTGCACCCGGCGGGCGTATCTGCTGTCGGCAGCCTTGCCCAGGCGTGCTTCCGGAAGCTGCTCCATGGCACCCATCAGCAGATAAAGATAGCCCATCAGATTCATGGCCTGTCTGGTCCTCGACCGGTATTCGGTGGCGATGCGCAGGATGAGCCTTTTTATTTCCGTAAAATCCAGATCCGGGTTCAACACGGAATTGCACATGGGGATGGCGGACATGTTGATATGGCTCTGCATGAAGGGCGCGGAGATCCCAAGTAAAAGCAGCTGACAGCTTTTGCCGGAGGAAAGCTCTGCCCGGACGCCGGGAGAGACGAGAAACAGATCACTTTTATTGTAGCTGACCGAGATGCTGCCGGTGGCGGCGTCAAGGGTTCCCTCCAACACATAAAAGAAGCAAAAGTAGGGAAAGGTAAGCACGGAGCTTACGGAAATGTCTAATTGATTGACCAGTTCAATGGGGATTTGCTCGTTTGTATTCATGATGTAAACTCCTCGTTTGCTCCGTATAGTGTGACAATGAGCAGCTGTATGTCCAGATCGTGAAGGGTGGTGTCCATGGAAAAAATGCCGTCACTTCCCACCTGGCTGGAATAGATCAGGGGCTGCAGATCTGAGAGCTGGGATAGCCTTTCACGCAAGTCTGCGGTAGCGGGGGTCAGGTAACGCATCTGGCTCCACAGCTTGAATATATTGGAATGATCGGAGTTGATGCGGTAATTTTCTATGACATAAGTGCCGGGCTGCACATTGCTGATCCGGATCTGGTAGCGGTCTGTGCCGGGAGCGGCGATAAATGTTTCTCCTGACAGCAGATCTTTTTTTTCCAGATTCTTATTGCAGTATTCCCTGAGCAAGGGAGCGTAGCGGTGCAGCAGGATCTGAAAGTGCCCAGAGGAGTCGGCGGATACGATGTAGTTGTCGGCGGCTGCCACCTGATAATAACCCAGGGAAGCCAGAGCCTGGTAGGCGTGAAAAGAGGGCTTGGCGATGTTGTCATCGGTGAGCAGTCCCCATCCGCCAAATAAAAAGTCCAGGGAATCGCTGTAGCGCAGCGGCGCATCCGACAGGATGTAATAGCCCAGAGCATGAATGGGCAGAGTCGCCAGCTGTCTCACCAGCCGGAGGATAAAGGTGGCCTGATAGCAGGAATCGTTCAGGTGATTTCTGGAGGACAGGTTGGAGTTGAACTCTGTGATCCAGACATCCTTCCGGGGAGCCAGAGCGGTGACTGTCTCGGAAAAGAACCGAAGGCGCTTGTAGAGAATATCGGGATCCTCTGAGATCTGCATCATGCCCTGATCATTTATCTCCAGGGGATAGGCATAGGCAGAGTAAAAATCCGGAGCGACGGTCTGGCTGTTCATAAGCTTTAGGATATTTTCGGTGGTTTTCTCGCTGTGCCAGTCATTGAAGCCGGGACCGCCGATCTGGTACACATCGGAGTAGGATCTCAGTATTTTGTATATTTTTTTAAAGTGCCTGATGTACTGATGGATGTTGAAGGATTCTTCGCTGCTTAGATCGGCGGAGGTAAAGGTATAGCTGATCTCAAACATCCAGGTGTCCACGGCAGACTGACCGTAGTAGTTGATGCATGCCTCGATAAAGTGGGGCAGAATGTCTTCCAGAGAACGGTAATAATCCTCCGATTCACCGGGGGAAACGGGGGATAGTGACATGGCGGTGCTTTCCTGAATGAGAAAGGACTTGTTGCCCAGCTCCAAAAAAGGAGTCAAATTGTTTTGTATCAGCTGGTCAAGCAGCGGAAATACCTTGGAAAAGTCATAATACAGCTTTTGATCAATGGAATAAGAGGTGATCAGGTCTGTAATCCGGCAGATCCGTGCATACTCAAAGCCGATGTCATGCTGGATTTTTTCCAGGGTGGCATCCAACGCAAGCTCCTGCAGATTGCTGGCATAGCCCAGATTGATCAGGCGCCGCCAGAAACGGTGGGTATGGTGTCTGGTATTCAGGCTGGCATTGATGGAGTGGCTGCCCGGCATGACAGACACTTCGGCAGGCTGACTTTTTGCCATATTTGCAGGGGAGAAGCTGCCCGGTCTGCCGGGAAGGGCAGGGGCGTCTTTTGCAGAAAAAGGATCCGGGCGAAAATCCGGGGCGGTATGGCGAAGGATCTCCTCGGCACTGAGATTGGTATACGTTTCGTAGTCGGCTATTTTCGCCTGACGTCTGTCGGCCAGAAGCTCCCGAAAGGTCATGCCCAGGGTGTCCCGTAAAAATCTGGCCAGATATTGGGGCGAAATATGAAAATAGGCAGCAGTATCCGCCTGGGTGATGCCGGAGGAATAGTTGCTGTCAATAAAGGTATAGATGGAGCGGTAGATGGCGTAGCGGTGGTGGGAAAGCCCTGTCAGAGGCTCCGGCAGCAGATCCTTTTGACCACCGGCGCACATCAGATGGTGGATGATATTTAATACGCAGGCGCTCTTTCCGCAGTCGGCGGAATACTGGCTGTCACGCTCCAGTGCCAGAAGCCCGGTCATGGATTCGCGGATGGCAGCCGCATCTGCAGGAGAAAACTGAGATAGAGGCTCCCGGAAAAGGGCAGCGTTTTCCAGCAGATCCAGCAGTCCTGCCGGATCCAGCAGCAGAAAAATAAGCTCTGTTTCCTTACTGATATGCAGGAAAACTTCCTCCCGGGAATACCAGGACAGGATCGTGCCTGCGACGGGCCTGCCTGCCACAGTGACAGAAATGGGATCCCCCAGGGAGCATATGATATTCAGATGCTCTGACTGCCAGCTGCAGTCTTTTAACAGCCTTCTGCTTTGTATCGTTGAAATAATGAAATCCGGAGATATCTTCATGGCAAACTCCTCAAGATTTTTTCTGAGAAAAGTATATCGTCAGGGGAATGCCTTGTCAACAAGAAGAGTTTCATAATC
>CAVITM010000166.1:0-4747 GCA_963645455.1 Moraxellaceae bacterium
CAATATCTCAGCGCCTTTGCCGCCTACGGCTACTTAATCTCGCTGAAAACGTGACTAACCACATCTTGCCCTATCTTTCAACCGCAATCCGCGCTTTTTCCCCGGAAAATGCAATGCCGATTTTTATCACCGACGGAAGCTTTATGATCCCCGGCGACTGCGAACAAAGCGTGTGCCCGATGAATGACCGGATCTGCTTGCCGAGTGCGTAAAATGTCCCGAATAGTATACAATATTCGGGACAAATGATTTACTGCTTTTGATTCGGTCTCTGCTTTGAGAATTTGATTAAAACTCTGCTTCTGGGAAATACTACGAGTAAAGAGTGCAAACCATATTGTAAAAGTGTCCCGAATAATATATAATATTCGGGACAAAAAGGAGGCGAGCATAGTGGCAAACGGATTCTCAAAACAAATACAAGAGAGAATTGGAAACGCAGTCGATGGCACAATTTTTGTGAACTCTGATTTTGCGGATATTGCCGATCAGGAAACGGTCAGACGAACTCTGAACCGATTAACACAGGCTGGTAGGCTCCGCAGAATACTAAAAGGCGTCTATGAAAAGCCGAAGTACAGCAAGCTGCTTGACGAATATGTCGCGGCTGACCCGGACGCCGTTGCAAAGGCATTGGCGCGGAGTTACCACTGGACCATTATGCCATGTGGAAATACGGCCCTGAACCTGCTGGGCCTCTCTACACAGGTAACAGCAGTCTGGTCCTACATCAGCGACGGCCCGTATAAGACCTATGAGTGGAATTCCACAAAGCTGGAATTTAAGCATAGGACCAACAAGGAAATTACCGGCCTGTCTTACATGACGAGTCTGGTGATCCAGGCGCTGAAAACTTTGGGAAGAACCAATGTGACACCGGAGATCATGCAGACACTTTCTGAAAAGCTGTCCGAGGATGAAAAGCAAGCCTGTCTGAAAGAGGCAACGGAATCCACAGATTGGGTTTACGATACAATACGGAAGATGTGCGGAGGCGACACGCAATGAGGAATATAGCACGACTGCCGGAAAGCGACCGGCGCGAACTGTTCCGAAATACCGCAGATAAGATGGGTTTGAATGATGCCATCGTAGAGAAAGATTGTAAGCGTCAACTCAGCCAGCATCTTGCACGCGCTTCTCAAATGTGCCACAATACTCCCGTATAGTAGCGGGTAGTATATGCGATTCGTGTATACTATCCGAGATACGGAGGTATTTTTATGGACAAGGACCTACAAACACTCAACAACCAGAACAAACTGGCCATGTGGGCCAATCGGATCTCAGCGTGCCGAAGCAGTGGGCAGAACGTGAAGACATGGTGCAAAGAAAACGGTATTTGTGAGCAGACCTATTACAAATGGCAGAAACGGCTGTTCGAGATAGCGAAAGCCCAGAGCAAAGTTCAATTTGCGGAAGTGCCGCTGGCTCAGCCAGTTCGTGCAGACAATATTGCTGTGACGGTTCGTGTTGCCGGAGTGGAAGCAGATATTCACAGCGGTGCGGATACAGTTACAATTGAAACCGTTTTGCGGACACTAAAGTCATGCTAAACGAATTTCATGCCGGGAAGGTTTACATTGCCTGCGGATACACCGACCTTCGCCGGGGCATTGATGGTCTGGCAGGCATGGTTCAGCAGCAGTTTCAGCTGGATCCATTTACAAACACACTTTTTTTGTTCTGTGGCAGACGAAGGGATCGGATCAAGGCGTTGTACTGGGAGGGAAATGGATTTCTCCTTTTGTACAAGAGACTGGAAAGTGGCAGCTTTCAGTGGCCCAGAAACGGAGATGAAGCACGTGAGCTGACACCGCAGCAGTATCGCTGGCTGATGGAGGGCTTGAGCATCGAACAGCCAAAAGCCATCCATCCCGTGGCATGGATCACAGAGGTATAACTTTAGGAAACCATTGAAAATGCTGGCTTTTGGGGCTGTTTTGTGGTATAATACAGATATGGAAAAGAAGAAAGATTTCGGTACAAGTAACACGGAAACGGTGACCATTTCCCGTGCGGAATATGAGAAGTTTCAGGAGGATCGCGCCTACATTGCCGAGCTGGAGCAACAGCGTCAGTGGCTCATGGAACAGATGAAGCTGCTGAAACGGAAGCAATTCGGCTCCAGCTCGGAGAAAGCCTCTGAGGAAGTTATGGAGCAGATGAGCCTGCTCTTTGACGAGGCTGAGGCTTGTGCGTACACGGAGCAGAAGGAAGAGACTGCAGTCAAAGCGCACACCCGGAAGAAGAACTCCGGCAGCGTGCGGGATGTTATTCCCAAGGATATTCCTGTGGAGGAGATCATCCATGAGCTGCCCGAGGATCAGCGTGCCTGCCCCCAGTGCGGGGAAGAAATGGTGGTCATCGGCAAGGAGGTCCATGAATCCCTGAAGCTTATTCCTGCAAAAGCAGTGCTTCAGAGAGATATTTACTACACCTACGCCTGTAAGAGCTGCGAGAAAAACGACATTTCCACACCGGTCGTAAAAACGCCCAAAGAAGCCACCATCATTCCGGGAAGCTTTGCCTCCCCGGAGGCGGTAGCACACCTTGCTGTACAGAAATTCGTTATGGGCTCGCCTCTATACCGTCAGGAGCAGGAATGGAACCGGCAGGGTCTGATGCTGTCCCGGCAAACCATGTCCAACTGGCTGCTGCGGTGTGCGGCGGATTGGCTGAAGCCGGTATATGATGTTCTGCATGAACAGCTGGTCAAGAGGAATCTACTCCATGCGGATGAAACGGAGCTTCAGGTACTTCGTGAACCAGACAGGAAGGCACAGTCCAAGAGCTATATGTGGCTCTACAGAACCAGCGGCGATGCAGATCATCCCATTGTGCTGTATGAATACCAGGCAGGTCGAAGTGGAGATTACCCGAAGGCCTTTCTGGAAGGATTCAAGGGGTATCTGCAGACCGACGGATATGCCGGGTATCATTCTGTAGAGAATGCGATCCATGCCGGCTGTTGGGCTCATGCACGGAGAAAGTTTGACGAAGCTGTGAAAGCACAGCCAAAGGGAAAACGCTCCCCCACTGCGGAGCAGGGCGTGGCTTACTGTTCAAAGCTGTTCGAACTGGAGAAGGAATACACGAAGAAAGAGCTTTCATTTGAAGAACGGAAACAGCAGCGGCTGGAACGGTCAAAACCGATTCTGGACGCTATGTTGGCATGGTCAAATACGAGAAATGCTGCACCAAAGTCTAAACTGGGAATGGCATTGACCTATCTGAGAAACCAGTGGGACGATCTGAATCGTTTTCTGCTGGACGGCAGGATCGAACTGAGCAACAACCGGGCAGAACGAAGCATCAAGCCCTTTGTCATGTCCCGGAAGAACTTCCTGTTTGCAAATACACCCCTTGGTGCAAAGAGCAGTGCAGTCATATTCAGCCTGATTGAAACTGCAAAGGAGAATGGTCTGGATCCATACCGGTATCTTACCTGGGTACTGAAAGCGGCACCAAAGAACAAAGGACAGGATTCAGACTGGGCGACAAAGTTGATACCGGAATATGCACCGCTGGAGTGCCGGGCGATACAACGAAAATAACGCATAATATTGAGAGCAGCTCTGCCAAAACGGAGCTGCTCATATTTATACATCCTGGAAAATTTATATCACACGCCCGAACGGGCGAGGACAACATCATGCAGCCCCTGTAGAATATGTGCATAGGAAATATTCCCCGAAATTTACTACAGGAGGACATGATTATGAAAAAAAAAGACATCTTCCATCGGTGGCAGATACAAAGACAATCCGCTACAGCAAGCCCGGCTTCGTGCAGGATTGTCGCAGGATCAGGCTGTGGACATTCTGGATTGTGGCATCCGGACATTACAACGGTATGAAAACGGAACAAGGTTTCCTGATTGGCGCTTCCTGATGAAAATGAAGGAGTGCTACAACTGTGAGTACGCCGAGTTGTTTCCTGACGGATTGGAAATGAAAAATCCGAAGATGGAGGATGAAGGGACGTGAAATTTCCAGAGAATATAGAACTCTGCAATGTTCTGCATCGATTAGGCTCAACCGCAAACCACACCGGGTTCTTTTACATCATTTCCAGCGTATCCCTGGCAGTGGAAACCCCTGAACGACTGCTATTGGTTGCAAAGTGGCTGTACCCGGATGTGGCAAAGCTTTACCATACGACTGGGATGGCTGTTGAAAGGGGCATCTGTTATGAAATTGCCCGGCTTTGGCTGAAGGATCCGGATCGGTTTCAAAGTGTGCTGGAGATACCGATGAACCGCCGCCCCACGTCATCTGAGTTCATTTCCATACTGACCGCTTATTGCAGTGCAGGTCGGGCAGCATAATTGCAAAGTATAGTATTTCGCAGTCCGATGTACTACATGGTACAGCGAGGGAGTCCTCTGCATCGGCTTGGACTCCCTCACAATTATCTCATATTCGATTGATCTGCGGAAGATGCCGTGGGAGTTGACGCTTACGCACGATCTGGGTCTCCTGGGTGCCTGCCTTCATGGGGAAGACGGACTCCAGCTTGTCCTCCCAGAGCTTCTCATACTCCGCGATGGAGAGCGTTTCGCCCAGATCCAGCACGGCATCCTCGGTGGTGTAGCCCAGCAGGCACCAGAACAGCGTCTCAATATGCGCCTGCTGCACGCCGTAAGCGATGACATCCGGGTCCCGGTTGAACGCCGCCATCAGCCAGGGTGCCGTGGTGAATACGACCACACCTACCAGCTCCGCAATGCCGATGGAACACAGGG
>CAVITM010000167.1:0-4737 GCA_963645455.1 Moraxellaceae bacterium
CCCTTGTATCGGAAACATTAAAGAAAATTTGCATAGAGAGTGGCATGGAATACATCCGTCTCCTACGGGAGAATACCGACGAATGTAAGGAGAGTGCCTATGTGCATCCTGTGGATACGATTCATGAGGCAGCAGCGCTTTCAGAACAGCTGGAGGGCAATATTTTCCTGACCACAGGCTCCAAGGAATTGAAGACCTTTATGCAGGAGATCGACGATCCGTCCCGGGTTTTTGCCCGGGTGCTTCCTTCTAAAGAGAGCCTGGAGCTGTGCCAGCAGGCAGGACTGAGCGCCAGACAGCTCATCTGCATGCAGGGACCCTTTACGAAAGAATTGAATCAGGCCATGTATGGGCAGATGGATGCCAAGGTTCTGGTGACCAAGGAATCCGGGACCAGCGGCGGCTTTTCGGAGAAGCTTCTGGCAGCACGGGCACGGGGCATGCACTGCATCGTACTGCGCAGGCCAAAGGAAACAGGTTTAAGCTTTGCCCAGGTATGTGGGCGATTAGGACTGCCTGCAGAGCCGCTGCAGGAAAAGCCTGACGCAGCGGATGAGCAAGGAGAGCTTCTTTTGATTGGCATCGGCATGGGAGGCCGCGGACAGATGACCATGGAGGCGGTTCGTGCGCTTTCCCGGATGCCGGTGGTCTTTGGCGCGAAGCGTATGCTGGAGGCAGTGGCTGATATCGTCTCCGGAGAAACCATCCCTGAATATAGGAGCGAAGGGATTTTGACCTACCTGCAGCAGCATCCGGATCATACAAAGGCAGCAGTGGTCTTTTCCGGGGATGTGGGCTTTTACAGCGGTGCGGATGGATTTGGTGAGTCTTTTACGTGCGGAGAAAGAGTGTGGAGCCTGCGGCGGATTCCGGGGATTTCCTCTGTAAATTATTTTGCAGCCAGACTGGGGATTCCCTGGCAGGAGGCCAGACTTTGCAGTATCCATGGAAGGCACCAGGATCTGCTGGGAGAGATCCGGAGAAACCGCCTGGTTTTTTCTCTGCTAAGCGACAGCAGGCAGCTGCAGGAACTGGCACGCAGGCTGTGTGAGCAGAAGCTTACGAAGGTACATCTGTCTGTGGGCTTTGATCTGGGCTATGAGTCGGAGCGCATCTGGAAGGGCAGCCCGGCACAGTTTTTGGAGGAAAAAGACCTTCCCCAGACCAATCTTTTAGTGGCATGTTTTGAAAATGAGGATGCGTCATGTGTTACTACCGGCGCTCTGGCGGATACATTCTTTCAGCGCGGCAAAGTGCCTCTCTCCAAGGAGGAGATCCGAGCACTGGCTCTGTCCAAGCTGCAGCTTCAGGCAGACAGCATCTGCGTAGACATAGGTGCAGGCACCGGAGGCATGACCTGTGACATGGCACGTTTCCTGCCTTACGGACAGGTACTGGCCTTTGAACGAAGCCAGGAGGGCTGCGGGCTGATCCGGGCAAATGTAAAACAGCAGGGACTAAATAATGTTCGCGTCACATGCGGCCTGGCACCGGAATGCCTGGAGGATGTTGCCCCGCCGACCCATGCCTTTATCGGAGGCAGCGGCGGCAGGCTAAGGGAGATCGTCCGGACCTTGCTTAAAAAAAATCCCCGCATTCGCATTGTGATTGATGCAGTGACGCTGGAGACGGTGAGCGAGGCCAACCAGCTTATGGACCAGCTGTCTTTGAAGGATAAGGATATTATCTGTGCCACAGTGGCAAAGGCGCGGAAAACGGGAAATTACCAGCTGATGGAGAGCATGAATCCGGTCTATATCTTTTCTTTTACAGGCAATGGCTGACAATAGATGGAGCGAAACATGACACAACAAAAGGAACTGACCAGACAGGCACCGAGAGTGATTCTGGCTGCGACCCACAGCGGCAGCGGCAAGACCATGCTGACCATTGGCCTGCTGGCGGCATACAGGCGGATGGGACTAGCGCTTTCTGCCTTTAAATGCGGACCGGATTATATTGATCCTATGTTTCACAGCAGAGTGCTGGGGATCCCGTCCAGGAATCTGGACGGATATTTTACTGATGCGGCTGTCACACGGGCTCTTTTTGCCCAGGCGGCTGCCCCAGAAGATGGGTTGTCTCTGATCGAGGGCGTCATGGGATATTTTGACGGGGTGGCATCCAGCCTGCAGGGATCTGCCTGTGCTCTGGCGGATACACTGGAGGCACCGGTGGTGCTGGTGATCGACGCGGCAGGGATGAGCCTGTCTGCGGCGGCAGAGCTGCAAGGCTTTTTGAACTTCCATAAGCCCAGCCGCATCGCCGGTGTGATTTTTAATCGTACCACGGCTGGCGTCTATGAGACCCTTCGTCCCTTAGCAGAAGCCATGGGGGTCCGTGCCTGCGGCTACCTGCCCCGGTTAAAGGATCTGGAGCTGCCCAGCCGTCATTTAGGGTTGGTGACGCCGGATCAGATTCAGGATCTGAGAGCTTATACGGACCGGCTGGCGGATACGCTGATGGAGACTGTGGATCTGGAGGCGATTCTTGCTTTGGCGAGAGATGTCCCTCCCATTCGGTGGAGGGAGCCGGAGCTGCCCCGTTTATCCAGAAAGCTGAATATTTCCGTGGCAAAAGATGAAGCCTTTTGCTTTTTATATGAGGACAACCTGGCGTATTTAGAAAAAATCGGAGGAGCCTGCCAGTTTTTTTCGCCGCTGCATGATACGGCACTTCCCCAAAATACAGATGTACTGCTGCTGCCGGGAGGTTATCCGGAGCTTTATGCGAAGCAGCTATCGGAAAATACCGCCATGCGTTCTGCCATCCATAAGGCATTGGCAGATGGCATATTTGTGCTGGCAGAGTGCGGAGGCTTTTTATATCTGACCAGAGCCATCCGGGACGTGGATGGAGGCAGCTACCCCATGGTGGGCCGGATCCATACAGAAGGAATCCGGGGTGAGAGGCTGCAGCGCTTTGGCTACGTGGAACTGACGGAAGTGACGCACTCGGGCGAAAATGCCTGGATCCGCGGACATGAATTTCACTATTATGATACGGATCAAAATGGCGTAGATTTCATAGCAAAAAAACCGAATTCTACGCGCAGCTGGCCTTGTATGCATGCCTCAGACCACGAACTGATTGGTTTTCCCCATCTGTATTATTACAGCAATCCGCTGTTTTTATATGAGAGACTGGAAGAATATTTACAAACGAGGGAGCATGGACAATGACGGACCAACAGATCATCAAACAGACCATCAAAAACATAGGCCCGGTGGACGAGATGAGCCCCAGGGCTGTACTGACCCATTGGGATCAGATGGGAAAGCCTTTGCATTCCCTTGGCAAGCTGGAAACGCTGTGGGCACAGCTTGCGGCCATTCAGCGAACAGCCCATCCATCGGCCAAACGCCGGGCGCTGCTGGTATTTTGCGCAGACAACGGTGTGGTAGAAGAAGGCGTGTCCCAGACCGGACAGAGCGTCACAGCTACTGTAGCAGAAAATTTTTTCGACCAGCTGACCTGCACCTCGATTTTGTGTAAAAAAAATAACTGTGATCCATATGTCATCGATATTGGAATGGCGGTGGATACCCCCCGGACACTGCGAAGAAAGGTGGCCTATGGCACCAAAAATATGGCAAAGGAGCCGGCTATGACCCGTGAGGAGGCTTACCGCGCAATCGTCACAGGCATGGAGCTGGCGAAGGAAAGGCATGCCGCAGGCTATGACCTGCTGGCAGTGGGGGAGATGGGCATCGGCAATACGACCACCAGCACCGCACTAAGTGCCGTTTTACTTGGGGCTTCCGTGGAAGAGATGACCGGTCGGGGCGCCGGCCTTTCCGACGCAGGCTTTGAGAAAAAGAAGGCAGTGATTCGTCATGCGCTTGATCTCCTGGCACCGGATGCATCAGACCCCATAGATGTGCTGGCCAAGGTGGGGGGCTTTGATCTGGCGGGGATCGCCGGCGCCTGCATCGGCGCAGCAGCCTGCAAAGTTCCGGTTTTACTGGACGGCTTTATCTCTCTTGCGGCTGCCCTGTTGGCTGTGCGGCTTGCACCAAATGTATTGCCCTATCTGATCCCGACCCATCTTTCCAGGGAGCCTGCGGCAAAACGTCTGCTGCAGGAGCTTGGCATGAACCCCGGGATCTGTATGGATCTGTGTCTGGGAGAGGGATCCGGCGCTGTGGCTTTTTTACCCTTTTTAGATATGGCACAGGAGCTTTACGAAACTATGGGCAGCTTTTCGGATATTCATGTGGAACAATATGAGGATTATACATGCTGATTTATGTATACGGAGGAAGCGGAAGCGGAAAATCTGCTTACGCAGAGCAGCGGATTGTTGAGAGCGGTGAAAAGCACCGCTATTATATCGCAACCATGGAGCATTCCGGCGCCGAGAGTGAAAAACGCATTGAGCGACACCGACTGCTTCGAAAGGGAAAAGGATTTCAAACCATGGAGTGTCCGGTAGGCCTGGAGCGGCTGGAGGAGTTGGAAAGGGGCGCAGTTTTGCTGGAGGATCTCTCCAATCTGCTGGCCAATGAGATCTGGTCTGCTCAGGGAAGAGGCTTTTGTCAGCAGCTGCCGGAGCTGACCACGGATGCATGTAAAATGCTGGCAAAGCAGCATGCCCTTGTGGTAGTTGTGGGAAATGATCTGTATCGGGAGCCATTGCCTGAATCCCCGGAGCTGGAAGGCTACCTAAGGCTTTTGGCAGAGTGTGAGCAGCGCCTGGCAGCAGCCGCTGACCAGGTGATTGAGGTCGTATGCGGC
>CAVITM010000168.1:0-4683 GCA_963645455.1 Moraxellaceae bacterium
TCTCCGTCTAAAGCATCTCTGATGTTTGGCACAAAGATATAATCTCCCACCTCGAATCCCGGTTCATCCTTCATCTGGAAGGGAATCATTCCCCAGTTCATTACATTGGAGCGATATCTTTTTGTTGCATATTCTCTGCAGATATTTGCCAATCCGCCCAGAACCCGCTGACAGCTGGCAGCCTGCTCTCTGGCAGAACCGTCACCAGGCTTCACACAATAGATCATGCTTCCGATCTCAATCTGGCGGGGATTCAGCTCCGGACAAAGTGTTTTTATTTTTTCATAGACAGCCTCAAGCTCTTCCCCAGCCTCTTTTCCTTCCAGTCTGTCTTTTTCCATGGCAAATACTTTTTTCGAACGTCCCACATAACCGGGATCTCTTCTGGAAAGAGCAAATTCTGCCAGACCCAGCGGATTGGAACGATAGGAAGAAGTCTCTCCTGACGGAATCAGTTCATCTGTCGTTGTTACCTGATCCATGATCCTGGAACATACCTTCAGCAAAATATGATCCGCCAACTCCTCCATCCGGGGCCAGTCCTTGATATTTGGCCCATAGATCAGCTCCTGTGTAAGATCAGCCTTGTTGTAACCATTATAGACTCTCGCCCTATAGGCAGAATCGTCATAATGATCATCCGGTACCACATAGTCATCTGCATATTTCTCAGCGGAAGTAAGAATTCCTCCGTTTGCTGCGGTTGCTGCAATAGAACGCGCATCCATGAGAGCCACTGCGGAAAGCTGTCCCACACCAGGCTTGGAGCCTTCCCTGTTGGGGAAGTTTCTTGTAGTATGGCGGATACTAAAGGCATTATTTGCCGGGGTATCCCCTGCGCCAAAGCATGGTCCACAGAAGGCGGTTTTAATATTTGCCCCTGCTGCCATCAAAGTGGAAATTGCGCCTTTTTCCAACAAATCCATAAATACCGGCTGTGAGGAAGGATATACCGACAGGGTAAACACGTCATTACCGATTGCAGCGTTTTTCAGAATATGGGCCGCCTCCATGACATTCGTATAATTTCCACCGGCACATCCGGCAATGATTCCCTGCTGCACCTGAAATCCCCGATCTGTGATCTTGTCTGTAAGGGTAAACTGCACATCCGGATTTTCTGTAATGGCTGCCGCATTTTTTTCTACTTCTCTTAAAATGTCTCCCGGATTGGCGATCACTTCGTCAATCTCATAGGTATTACTGGGATGGAATGGCAGTGCAATCATGGGTTTTACCGTACCAAGGTCCACGTATACCATTCCATCATAGTAGGCCACGTCCTGAGGATCCAATTGCTTATAATCTGCAGTTCTTCCATGAAGTGTCAGATACTTTTCTGTATCTTCATCGGTTCTCCATACGGAAGTAAGGCATGTAGTTTCTGTGGTCATGACATCGATGCCATTCCGATAATCGGTTGTCATAGATGAAACGCCCGGTCCCACGAACTCCATGACACGATTTTTCACATAGCCGTTTTTGAACACCGCACCAATAATCGCCAGCGCAATATCCTGGGGACCAACGCCGGGATTGGGTTTTCCCGTTAAATAAATGGCAACCACACCGGGATAGCTGACATCATAGGTATCACAGAGAAGCTGCTTTACTAACTCACCGCCACCTTCACCGATTGCCATGGTCCCCAGCGCTCCATATCTTGTATGGGAATCGGAACCCAGAATCATCTTTCCGCAACCGGCCATATTCTCTCTCATATATTGATGGATCACTGCAATGTGAGGAGGAACATAAATGCCGCCATATTTTCTCGCAGCTGATAAGCCAAATACATGGTCGTCTTCATTAATCGTTCCCCCCACAGCGCAAAGGGAATTGTGGCAGTTCGTCAAAACATACGGAATAGGAAACTTTTCCATTCCCGATGCCTTGGCCGTTTGAATAATTCCGACAAATGTAATGTCATGGGAAGTCATTGCATCAAATTTTATTTTTAAATGCTCCATATCTCCGGAAATATTATGATTTTCCAGGATCGAATAGGCGATACTTCCCTTTTTCGCTGTTTCTTTATCGTAAATTTTATTTTCAGATTCCGGAATAATTTCCCTGCCATTAACCAGAAATACCCCGCCGTCATACAATTTTACCATTTTGATTTTCCCCCTGCCTTTGTGCCTGATCCATTCGGATCATTCCTTTATCTGTCTTACTACATCCATAATTGTGCCATCACGTGCTTCAATAATTCCTACCACGCGGTCTCCAAACTTCACAGGATCCGGTTCACCTACAATGCCATAGGCAATATCTCTAAGCTCTTCGATGGTTTTCAAAGGAAGGGCATCCACCTTTTTAAGAATCTCTAAAAGATCCTGCCTTGCGGGATTCACCGCCACACCATAATCTGTAACAACCACATCCACAGATTCTCCCGGTGTGGTAACCGTAGTCACATCTGTACAGATGGCCGGGATCCTTCCCTGAAGCAACGGGCAGATAACAATGGTACACTTTGCTCCCTGGGCAGCGTCCGGATGTCCACCCTGAGCGCCTGTGATCATTCCATCAGAACCTACCACCACATTGCAGTTGAACTTTACATCTACTTCCAGTGCTGCCAGCACCACATAATCCAGCTTGTTTACAAAGGCACCCTTATTAAAGGGATTGGCATAGGATCCTGCACTGATACGGAAATGATTTAGCCGAACAATATTATTCACCGCATCCAGATCAAAGGCCTGTGTATCCATAAGGCATCCAATCTGACCTGCCTCCAGCATATCTACCATAGGTTTTGTCATTCCACCTACGGCGAAGCCCATTTTTATTTCTCTCTCTTTCATGATTTTCCCCAGAGAAATGGCCGATGCGATGGAGGCTCCACCAACTCCGGTCTGATAGGAAAAACCATTTTTAAAATAAGGTGTATTCACTACAACCTGAGTACAATAGTCAGCCATCATAAGCTTTCTCACATCTGTGGTGGGCTTCGCAGCACCCGTAGCGATCTTCTCGGGAAGTCCGATCTGATCTACCACGCATACATAATCCACCTTCGTTCCTGCCACATGTGCCGGATAATTGGGGAAAGGCACCAGACAGTCGGTCACAGCCACCACCTTATTTGCATGATTTCCATCGACAAAGGAGTAGGACAGCACACCACAATTGCTCTTTCCACCCACTGCACGGCAATTGCCGTAATCATCACAGGTAGGTGCGCCAATAAAGGAAATATCGATGGTTGTCTCTCCCGTCTGAATGGCACGGACACGGCCACCATGGGAACGCATAATGGCAAGTCCCTTTAATTTTCCTTTGGAAATGGCCTCTCCAATTTTTCCACGTACACCGGAGGACTGAATTCCCGTAATGGTTCCATCTTCGATCATAGGTACCAGCGCATCATGGGCTTTTCCAAGGGAAGAAGCACATATGGTAACATCCTTGATGCCCATTTTTTGTACCTCTTTCATGACCATATTCACCACCAGGTCACCCTCCCGGAAATGATGGTGAAAGCCTAAGGTCATTCCATCATGGGCCCCACATTTTACCAGGGCTTCATGAATGGAATCAACCATTTTACTGGTATTGTGATCCATCACAACTTTTACGATGGGCCCCTGTTTATGAAATTCTGTTCCCTCTTTATAATTATTGCCCTGAAAGACTTCCTTGCCTGTCTGTTTTAGAATTTCCTCCGGGATATCTCTTCCAACTGCATTAACCATCTTTATAAGTCCCCCTTATATACTCCGGATGCTTTTGCCAGCTCAATCACCCTTTTTGCTCCATCGTAAAAAGCAATATCGATCATCTTTCCATCCACAGTAAACACACCAATTCCCTGTGCTTTTTTTTCATCGATTTCTTTTACTACCTTCTCAGAGAAAATAATCTCCTTCTCCGTCGGTGTATAAATCTTATGAACCGGAGCAATCTGTCTTGGGTTGATAATGGATTTTCCGTCAAATCCCATCATCTTAATCATTTTTACTTCTTTTTCAAAAGCTTCCATATCATCAAGATTGGTAAACACGGTGTCAAAGCATTGCACCTTCGCTGCACGCGCTGCAATAATCATCATCTGTCTGGCTCCGGCAAATTCAATTCCGGTTCCGGAAATCGTTGTTTGAAGATCCTTGGAATAATCACCACCGCTAAGAGCAATTCCGAAAAGTCTGTCGGAAGCCTTACAGATTTCAAGGGCGTTCATAATGCCCAGCGCAGACTCCAAAGCTGCCATAATCAGAGTCCTTCCTTCCGGAACATTAAATTCCAGCTCTGCTTTTTTTATTTCTTCTTCTACCAGTTTCACATCCGCTGCTGTCTCAGTTTTTGGAATCCGTATAGAATCTGCGCCGCCGGCCACACATGCGCGAATATCTTCTTTCCAGTAGTCACTATCCAGGCCGTTGATGCGAACCACCCGTTCCACACCATGGTAATCAATTTCCCGCAGCGCATGATAGAGAGAATATCTTGCTGCATCCTTTTCTTTTTCAGCTACAGCGTCCTCCAGATCCAACATAATGGAGTCGGGCTTATAAATATAAGGATCTTTAATGAGACCCGGTTTCTGGCAATTCAGAAACATCATAGTTCTTCTCAATCTTTTTTTGTTCGGATTCATCTGATCTCACCTCCCCAGGGCAAATGGTTGGTCTGTCCCTTTGAGCGATATACGGCACACTCTACGCGGGCCTTCAG